>NZ_JCAMRX010000102.1:0-3983 GCF_059821285.1 Spirulina sp. LEGE 11439 | reverse complement strand
TACACTCTTTTTACTCTATTATACTCTCTCCGAAGTATTTCGGAGAGGTCTAATGGTCAATTCTCGATACACTGCCCAATCAGACAGAAACCATTGTCAAAGTTAGTGATGGACGAGGTGGAGAGGATCGACAAGTTTTAAATCTCAACTTGGCAGATAATGGAACGATTCGAGGGCAAATTTGGTTGGATTTAGATGAGGATGGAATACAAAATGATAGCGAGACAAGTTTATCTGAATTGGAATTAGTCACTAATGGAAGTTTTGAACCAGATCCTACTTTTCCCGATGCACTTCCAAGAACCAATGTACTTCGCACTCTTCCTCCTCATTTTCCTCCTCATTGGATTATTGAAAACAAAAACAACAGCAGTACATTGGACCCTATTGATTGGGAGTCGCGTGCTTTTTGGCAAGCCTCCGATGGTACGGCGAGTATTGACTTGAATGGATTGTCTCCGGGTAAAATCAGTCAAATACTCAGTACAGAAGAAAATACAACATATCAAGTTATTTTCGATCTCTCTGCCAATCCTGGCATAAGTGGAGAAAGAACCATGCGTGTTCAAACTGTAGATACCTTTGGTAACTCGATCGCATCTGAGATATTTATCGGACTTCCCGGTGATCTCGAAGACATGAATTATCAATCTTATCATTGGGAGTTTACTGCGACTGGGGATGAAACAATATTAGAATTTGTCTCGGAACAGGAAGGATTTTACGGACCAGTTCTTGATAATGTTTCAGTACGAAAAACTTCTTTATTTGATGCTGATACAGGTTTAGAAGGTTGGCGAGTTTATCTCGATGAGAATGATGATGGAGTGCGAGATCCCCATGAGCCTCATACTCTAACAGATGCAGAAGGAAATTATAGTTTTACTGGACTCGATGCAGGAAATTATACCGTGCGGACAGAATCCAAACCGGGTTGGATCGATACATTTCCTGCTTATCAAACTTTTGAGTTGGGCGAAAATATTATTCAAAATGGTAGCTTAGAACCGGATGATTATGAAAATCCTGGTACAGCTCCTCCTCATTGGTCTGTCGTGGATATTGATTGGATATCAGGTTACTGGGAAGCATCAGAGGGCAATTATAGTGTCGATTTAAATGGATTTCGGGCGCAAGGAAAAGTCAGTCAAATTCTCAATACAAAACCGGAAACAACATACCGAGTTATCTTCGATTTATCGGGTAATCCCGATGTGGGGGTCTCCGAAAAACCCATGCAAGTTCGAGCTGCGGGTCAATCTGAAACATTTATTGGTATCCCCAATAGCAGATTTGACATGAACTACCAAACCTACAGTTGGCAGTTTACAACAGCCGAAAACCAAACGGAAACAGAATTAGAATTTATGTCTGAAATTGGGGGATCTTATGGCGCGGCACTCGATAATGTCAGGGTATTTGAGTTAATTCACACAGGTACAGAATCCAAATACGATGTCACCCTTGGACAAGGAGAAATCGTCTCAGATATTGACTTCGGCAAGCGCAAAACCGGAGAAGAAATCCCCAACCGCAACCCCGAATTTAGCAGCGATCCCGTAGAAGTGGCTGGAATCGGGCAACTGTGGGAATATGAAGCCTTTGCCACCGACCCGGACAACGACAATCTCACTTATTTCCTCTCCGTCGCCCCAGAAGGCATGACAGTAGACCCAGAAACCGGAAAATTTGTCTGGACCCCCAGCCTCGAACAAACCGGAACCCACCCCGTGATTATCGGCGTAAATGACGGCAACGGCGGCATCGACCTGCAAAGTTTCTCCATCAACGCAGACATCAACTACGCCCCCGCCATCACCTCCAAACCCCCCACCACCCACCTCAATGCCGGAGAACTCTACGAATATCGGGTTTTAGCACAAGATGCCAACGGAGATGCCTTAACTTTCAGCATTGACCATCCCGATATTGATATCGATGCCGATGGAGTCTTGAAATGGAACAATCCCATATTGGGAGACCATACCATCACCATCACCGTCGATGACGATCGCGGCGGAATCGACACTCAAACTATCACCCTCACAGTCAACGACCAACCCGAAAACACACCCCCGCAAATCCTCTCCGAACCCCGCGAAAATGTCGGCTTCGGTCGTCCCTACATCTACAAAGTCGAAGCCGTAGACGAAGACGGCGACCCATTGACCTACAGCATCACCAACCCTTCAGGACTGGGAATCAGTATCGACGAAAACGGCTGGATTTATTGGACTCCGACAGCATTAGAACACGTCGGAACTCACCCTCTTACCGTCACCGTCGATGACGGCAAAGACAGTGAGGTAACGCAACCCATCAACCTGCAAGTGACAGGACTGCACGACAACCGCGACCCGAAAATAACGGAACTGCCCGAAAATGTGGCAATCGTTGAAGAAGAATACCAGCACTCAATTCAAGGCATTGACCCCGACGGAGACGTAATCTTCTGGAATCTCGAACAAGCCCCCGACGGACTCTCCATCCATCCCGAAACTGGCGTGCTGCACTGGATGCCTGTTCCCGAACAAGTCGGAGACCACGAAGTCACCGTCAAAGTTAGCGATCTTTACGGCGGAGAAAAGAAGAAACCTTTACTCTCACCGTCAGAGGCACAAACAACGCCCCCATTGTCGATTCCGTTCCCCCCACCCTCGGAGCCGTCGGCAAAGAATATCTCTATCCTATCTTGGCAACCGACCCCGAAGGCGACAAGATTGAATTCATCGACAATGGTTTACCCGCAGACATGACCCTTGATGAGAATGGCGTATTGAGTTGGACACCCGCACAAACCGGGTCTTACGATGTCTCTGTCATCATCAAAGACGAACTGGGAGCAGAAACAACGCATACATACACCATCCAAGTTGAAGACAACGCCAGAAATTTACCCCCCGTCATTACCTCCCTTCCCGAAACCTAGGGGCAACGCCCAATAGTGAATACAGCTATCAAGTCACCGCAATCGACCCCGAAGGAGAAACCCCCACTTACTCTCTGATTTCCCAACCCGACAGCACTTACGGCAATATCAATATTGACAGCGTGACAGGACTATTAACTTGGACACCCAACGAAGCCGCCCAAACCGAAGGCAACCATACCGTAGGCCTTGCTGAAAAAGAGCAAAAAGATTGAAGGATAAGGCTCAGAGAAGCAAAAAACGGTAAAAAATTGAGAAATAAAGAGGTAAAATAGGAAAAACTCTTGTATTTGTCAAAAAAAATGTACCGAAAAGTCAAAAAAGAAGAACAAAAAGTACAAACATTTGAATTACCATGTAATGGAAAGTTATGTGAAGAAAATCGATGGGTAATAATGTCGAATCTAATTCCGTGGGCAGAGTTGGAGGAGGAATATGCAAAAAACTTTGCCGAAAAAATGGGAGCGCCGGGGAAACCATTTAGAATGGCACTAGGAGCATTGATAATCAAGGAAAAATTAGGAATAAGTGATAGAGAAACAGTAGAGCAAATTAAAGAAAACCCATATTTACAATATTTTATAGGTCGAGAAAATTATATTAATGAAACTCCATTTGATGCGTCAATGATGGTACATTTTCGAGAAAGAATAGGGTTAGAATTGGTGAATAAAATAAACCAAAAAATGGTCAAAAAAGCAAGAGAAGAAGAAAAAAATCATAGATATTTTCCATGAATGCCGAAAAGAGAAATTAGAAAAGAAGCCAAAAACCTATCGAAATAAAGCGAGAAAAGATTACCTATCTGTGGTCAAAAAACGCAAAATATCACGAAAAGAAAGAAGAAAAGCAGTGAAGAAACAACTACAATATATCAAAAGAAACTTACAGCATATTGAGAAATTTTTAGAGAAAGGGGTTGACTTGCAGAATTTGAGTCATCGGCAATATAGAAGATTTTTAGTAGCCAATGAAATCTATCGACAACAAGAATGGATGGGGAGCAGGTCAGTTTTGTAAGAACAAATATATTGAAAAGCTACAAAGCATTATT
>NZ_JCAMRX010000072.1:0-26457 GCF_059821285.1 Spirulina sp. LEGE 11439 | reverse complement strand
TACAAAAGCTCTCGTAGTGTATACGAGAGCTTTTGACTTTTTTATTTGATCTGTATTTGTTGTGAATTACCATCGTATTCGCTCTCAATTAGAAAATTCTGCTATTAAATTACTTAGGAGTAAAAATGTACCTCTGATTTTAAGTTTTTTATACAGACAATTTAAAGAGGCTCATCGGATCGCGATCGCAGAATCAGAATTAGAAGAAAAGTTGGAAGATTATTTAGAATTTCTACGAACATCTAACATTGAAGATTATAAGAGATCGCCCAAAGAATACTTAAAGGAATGGTGTGGTAACAAGTTTCTCAACAAAAAATTTGAAGCAGGAAGCGACGATCCCTTATTTGCTTTAACTGTTGAGACTGAGAAAGCAATTGGTTGGTTGGAAGATTTAGAAGAACGTGAGTTCGTGAGTACTGAGTCCCGATTTTTACAGATTTTTTCGCTTCTCAAAGATATTCGCGATTATAGTACGACAGATGTAGAAACGCGCATTGCTCAACTCAAAAAGGATCGCGATCGCATTCAAGAAGAGATCGAACAAATTCAGCAAAGTGGTGCTATCGAACGATATCATCCTACGCAATTGCAAGAGCGGTTTTTAAATGCCAATGAAATTGCTCGACAACTTATTGCCGATTTCCGACAGGTTGAAGTTAATTTTCGCGAACTTGCACGCACCGTGCAGACTAGTCAAACTCGAGAAAATACGAGCAAAGGAACAATTGTTGAGCGAGTTTTGGATGCTGATGAAGCACTCAAGAAATCCGATCAAGGACGCAGTTTTTATGCTTTTTGGACATTCTTGATATCCGAGAGCAAACAGCAAGAACTGAAATCACTACTCGATGCTGTTTACAGTCTCGACGAGCTAAGCGATATGATACAAAAACAACCTTTACTTCGCCGTATTGAACGCCATTTGATTGATGCTGGAAATCATATTGTGCAATCTAATAATCTCCTTGCAGCACACTTGCGACGGATGCTGGACGATCGCAATTTAAACGAACAGCGTCGTATTGCCGAGTTCATCTCTGATGTGCAGAATCTTGCTTCGCAAATGCAGAATGAATTATCGAACGAACGCAATTTTTTAGAGTTGGAAGGTAAACCAAAACTTAATTTATCAATATCACGTCCGCTTCATCCGTTAGAAGAACTAGAAGAGCCAAGATTTGAATTGTTAGATTTTAGTCAATTCTCAAACTCTGATTCAGAGGAAGAAAGGGAGGAATTCTACAATCAGTTTTATTTAGATGAAAGCAGATTGGAGCGTAATATTGCTCAATCTCTGGAGTATCAGTCTCAAATCACCTTATCGCAATTGCTTGAACTTTATCCCGCACAGCAAGGTTTATCGGAAATTGTTGCTTATTTATCGATCGCCACCAAATTCGAGCCGCATCAAATTAATGATGCGATCGTGGAGTCAATTGTTATTTCTAGTCTAGAGCCAGAAAAGCAGTTCCATTTAACCCTCCCACAAGTTATATTTAAACGATAGCTCGCTCATTTAATTGTGGAATCTCAAAATATTCCTACTTACGCACCTGTTGTTCTGAAACTCTTGCAAGGCCCTATT
Organism: Spirulina sp. LEGE 11439; assembly: GCF_059821285.1. Taxonomy (NCBI): domain Bacteria; kingdom Bacillati; phylum Cyanobacteriota; class Cyanophyceae; order Spirulinales; family Spirulinaceae; genus Spirulina; species Spirulina sp. LEGE 11439. The sequence continues at coordinate 24,869 of NZ_JCAMRX010000072.1, read as the reverse complement.
TATAACGACGATTCTCACTGGGAACGACTGCAAAGCTATTTGACTCCGATTAAAGAGTATTTTGGTAAAATCGGTCTAGAGGTTCGCAATTACGAATCAGATGGGTTTGCTTATCTCGAACAGCCTCCTCCAGATCCTGAAGATAAAGCAAAACCATTACCGCGATTAACCATTCGCCATCGTTTGAGCTATAAAGTGACAATACTATGCGTCTTACTGAGAGAAAAGTTGCGACAGCATGATGCAAGTCCTGAAACATCTCGTTTGGTTCTCAGTATTGAACAAATTCGCGATTTTTTGCTACCATATCTTCCAGAACATAATAACGAGGAACAGTTTCGTCGAGAAATCAGAGAGCTAGTTAAGCAAGCAATCGATCTTGGCTTTTTGAAACAGCTATCAGGAGAAGAGGAAAACTACGAGGTACGGCGAATTCTTAAAGCCAAGATCGACGCAGAAACTCTTTCTCACTTGAAAGAAAAACTGGAGAATTATGCAAAGCCCTCTTCTATTTAATCAGAATGACTCTGCTGATGGCAATCGCCCTGTCAGTCAAGGCTTTCGCTTGCAACGATTGGAAGTACTCAATTGGGGGACGTTTGATAAAAAGCCGTGGATACTGGAATTCAATGGCGAGACTTCTCTACTGACGGGAGCAAATGGTTCCGGAAAATCAACTTTAGTTGATGGTGTATTAACACTCCTAGTTCCTAATCGAAAGCGAAATTATAACCAAGCGTCGAGTAGCACAGGAAAGAGAGAAAGAAGTGAAAAATCTTATGTTCAAGGTGTTTATAGTCGATTTCGTGAAGAAGATTCCTACAGTCATAAAGATAAACTGTTAAGGAAAAAAGACTCATACTCCGTGCTTTTGGCGTATTTTCTTGATTTGCAAACTCAACAAAAAATAACGCTAGCTCAAGTATTTTGGATGTCACAAAATGGCTTAGAAAAGTTTTACACTATTGCAGAGCAAGACCTATCAATTGAACCACATTTTACTGGATTTACGAATATTCGCGATTTAAAAAGACGACTTAAGATTAGTCAAGTTGAATGCTTTGGAGAATTTGTAAAATATAGTAAGCGTTTTCGTAAACTTTTGGGTTTTCAATCTGAAAAGGCACTCGATCTTTTTAATCAAACTGTTAGTATTAAGGAAATTGGCGGTCTTAATAACTTCGTGCGAAAGCATATGTTGGAAATGTCAGACGTTCGGAAAAAAATTGAGGAATTACAAGAAAATTATGAGAATTTAATGGTTTCTCATGAAGAAATTGCAAAAGCTCAAAAACAGCTAGAGCATCTGATCCCTTTGGAGGAAGATGCAAAAAACTGGAATCAAGTCAAAAAAGATATTAAAAATTATAAAAATTTGTTAGATATTGCTCCGGCTTATTTTGCCCGAGAGAAGAAAGATTTGCTGATTAAAGAACTAAAAGCAATAGATCAGAACTTGACTCAGATAAAAGAACAAGAAACAGAAATAGAAAAAAGTTTGGAAAATCTAGATCGCCAAAAAATTGATTTAAGCAATGCTATTAATCAAGATAATGCTGGACGACGCTTGGAGAGTATTAAGCAGGAACTTAAAAATAAAAAAAACAGCCTAGACGAACGGAAGAATAAAGCATTTCGGTACAATAGTATTGCTGAAAAATTAAATTTACCACAATATGAAAATCGCGATATATTTTATAAAGTAAGAGAACAAGGCGAATTACTGCAAAGCGAGATCGAAGAGACATTAAAGAACCTAACAGATAAATTAGACGAACAGAAACGCCAACGGAACGACTTGCAAAAACAATGCAAACCTTTAGAAAGCGAGTTAGATTCTCTGCGAAAACGAAAAAGTCAAATTCCTAAAAGAAATTTAGAAATTCGCGATCGCATCGCCCGAGAATTAAACTTACAGGAAGCTGATTTACCTTTTGTGGGAGAATTGCTGCAAGTGAGATCGGAATACCAAGAGTGGACAGGGGTGATCGAACGCTTATTGCATAGTTTTGGTTTATCCGTTCTCGTCTTGGAGCAACATTATCATCAAGTTAGTCGCTATGTCGATCGGATTCATCTGGGCGGTCGTTTTGTCTACTATTCGATAAAATCAATTGCAGTCAATCCCATACAACGTTCTTTTGATTCTCAGCGAGTTCCACCTCGTTTGGAAATCAAACGAGATCGATCGGAGTTTTATCATTGGTTACAAGACCAATTACGTAAAAAATTTAATTACGTCTGTTGCGAAACAATAGAGCAATTTCAACACGAGACTTATGCAATTACCGAAGCCGGTTCGATCAAGAGTGGAGAACGTCATGAGAAAGATGATAGTAAGCAAATTGGCGATCGTCGTCAATATATTTTAGGGTGGAATAATTTTGATAAAATCAAGGCATTGGAAGAGGAACTGGCTATATTGCAAAATAAATTAAATATCGTTATAAGAAAAATTAGCCATTTGGAGCAGGAATCCAAGACTTCTCAAAAACGGAACTCAGACTTACAAATTTTCATGGGTTTTGAGAATTTTACAGAGATTGATTGGAATTCAGTACAATTAGAAATTCAAAATCTAAAGCAGCAACAAGAAGAACTTACAGAAAGTGCTAAACATCTTGAGAAAATGAGACTTCAACTTGAAGAAGTACAAACAAAAATACATAATCTCGATCGTGAAAGAGGTACTTTACAGCGTGAAATAGGGCGCTTAGAGGATCGTCAGAAAATAAATATAGAGAGAGGGGAAAAATGTGAGGAACAACTTCAAAATATGAGTTTGGAAGAAATAGAGAAATTTGCCATCGCGATGAATCCAACGCTGAGGCGATATAATCTGGATTTGAAGACGATTGATGAAAATGAAAGAAAAATTTACGATCGCTTGCAAGAAAAAAAGGAAACACACAAAAGTAAACGTAATTCCGTACAAAGCAGTATTCTTTCAAGGATATTAAATTTTAGAAATGCTTTTACCGAAGTTGTTTTAGAATTAGATAATGGTCTGGAGGCATTGGATGAATATCTAGAGTTAAAAGAAAAAATTGAGCAGGAAGACTTACCTCGTCATCAAAAACGTTTTAAAGAATTATTGAATGAAAAAATAATTAATGCGATCGCTTTTTTTAAACGAGATTTAGAAAAACAAAAAGAAGATATTGAACACAGTATTAATGAATTGAACTTATCGTTGCAAAAGATAGACTATACAGATTCTACTTATATTCAGCTTCAATATAATCCTCCCATCGATCGCGATATTCGTGATTTTCAAAAATATTTAAAACAATATTTAGGAAATGTTAGCCTTCAAAGCGCCGAAGATAATGAAGTAAGGTTTCAGGATATTCAAAAACTTTTGATCGATCGCTTCAAAACGGAAGAACGTTGGACAAAAAAAGTCATAGATGTACGAAATTGGTTGGATTTTTCAGTCAGTGAAAAGTATCGTTCTGATGATGTCGAAAAAGAGCATCATACCGATTCTTCAGGAAAATCAGGAGGACAAAAAGTAAAGCTAGCCTACACAATTTTAGCATCAGCGATCGCCTATCAGTTTGGTTTATATCAAGAAAATATACGAGCAAAATCTTTCCGATTTGTCGTCATAGATGAAGCATTTAGTAAATCGGACGATCATAATTCTCGTTATGCAATGGAATTGTTTAAAAATTTAGATTTGCAACTTTTGGTAATTACTCCACTAGATAAAATCAATGTTATTGAACCTTATCTTTCAAGCATACATTTTGTTTCTAATACATTAGAAGGAAACTATTCTAGTCTTAGGTCAATAACTGTTGAGAAATATCGAGATAAACGGCAATTATATCTTAATAAAAAATCATGATTACACCCTCAGAAATTCATGAAAAAGCAAAACGCAATTATTCTAAGTTTCTCTCTGCTTATATTCGAGATGAAGAGTTTTTTCCGCAAAAATTTTCTGTTGGGAAAATACCCAAAGATTATCTTAAATTGAAAAATGCAGTAATCCAGTTACTTAACCAATCGCAAGAAAATTTAGGATATGGTTATGAAGTTGAGTTAAAAACTCGTAAAACTCGTAAAAATGGAGAACAATCATTACCCAGTCGAATTGTTATTACTAATTCTACAGACTATCTAAAGTTTCTCGGGAAACAACAAGAATTTACTCAATTTCAAAAATTGGTTGAGATGACTCGCGATCGCATTCCTCAGCTAGAATCTTGGTTAGAAAAAGATCCTGTGCGTGCGATCGAATATGCTTCGGTATGGGAAGATTTACTGAAAGTGTGTTGTTATTTTCAAAACAATCCTCAACCTAATCTCTATATTCGCGAGTTACCTATTCCGGTTCATACTAAATTTATAGAAAAATATTCATCAATATTACGTCGGCTTTTGGAGGTAATTTTACCTGAAGAAATAATTCAAACATCAGAATCTAAATTTGAACGAAGATTTAATCTGTGTTACGACGAACTTTTAATTCGTTTTCGAGTATTAGATGCTTCTTTGCAGAAACGGTATAATTTGCCAGCAACCGATATTAGCATACCTCTTTCTCAGTTTTCTCAACTTGATTTGCAGTCTTCGTTATTTATTATTGTTGAGAATAAAATGACATTTTTGACATTGCCACAGATACCAAATAGTTTTGGACTTTTTGGACAAGGTAAAGCGGTGAATGTACTGTCTCAAGTTAAATGGTTACAAAATTGTCCTATCATTTACTGGGGAGATTTGGATTTTGAAGGATTAGAAATGCTTTCGCAAGTTAGAGGAATTTTCCCACAAACGCGATCGCTGATGATGAATGCAGAAACTTTAAACAATTTTCGAGATTATCGAGGAGATAAATCAATTCAAAATCCTCGAAATTTACCTAATTTAACAATAGAAGAACAAGAAGCATTAGACATTATTATCCAAGAACAAATTTGGTTAGAACAGGAACATATTGGTCACAAATATGCTGTCACAAAATTGCAGATCGATCTCCTTCATACTAAAGATAGTATTAAAGTCGAGGGATGCTAAATTCTCGTTCCTGCCCATTGCAACTTTTCTCGTAGAGTTTGATAAAACGAGTGTTTTTCGCGCAAAATGATGAACTTAGCATAACAATCAGCCATGCGGATGCAAATGCGCTGTTCTGGACTGATAGAAGTCGCTAAAACCCCGTCCATCCAGAGTTTTGTCGTGAGCTCCGAATCCTCGGACTGCCAAATATTAACGATCGCTCTTGGGGGCAAAACAATAGGACGAATGGATAAACTCAGGGGACAGATGGGAGTAACTGCGAGTGCTTCCATGCCTGCATGCAGGATAGGACCGTTAGCCGAAGCGTTATAACAAGTAGAACCTGTGGGAGTAGAAACGATTAAACCATCCCCATGATAGCGATCGACAATTTCCCCGTCTACTTCCATCTCTAACAAACAGGTGGGCATTCGATCTACGCTGGCAGGTTTAATGCCCATTTCATTCAAACAGAGAAAGCGATCGCTAACAATTTCTGGATTAATGCGATCGCCCTGCCAAAGATAACTTTGTAACATCATGCGTCTTTGTACGGCATAGCGATCGCCCAATAAACGATGCCAAATGCGATCGGTGTCTGCAAATTCTTCAAAAGGCTCCGTCAGAAAGCCCAAATGCCCTCCTACATTCACAGCAAGGATGGGAACACCCTTCGGGGCGAGGTGACGTGCTGCGGCTAAAGCCGTCCCGTCTCCTCCCAAAACGAGAGCGAGATTGATGGGTTGCATGGCAGAAGCGAGAAAGACAGGATAGGGATTATCGTTAATGCCACTCGGTCCGATGAGAACTTTACACTGAAATTGTTCGAGTTCCTTGGCGCATTTTTCTGCCCAGTGTTTGCTCTCAATATTATTCGCTTTATAAACAATGAGGACTTGTTGCAGTTGCATAACGAGAAGAGGAGGAGTTCAAGGATGCAAATCAACAATAGCGGTACTTTTGACAATCTGAAGCGATTTTTGCGAAATATTCCGTTTTTACGATTGTCATGCTTTTGCACGGCTTCGGTAATTTTCAGTATTTTCTCGGATGAGACCGGGAAAAACTCCTCGAAAATTGCGATCGCAACCCCTGCAATTCTTCTCTTGTTAATTTCTCTTCAGAATAATTTGCTAAAACATGATAAGAGATTATCTAAACTCCTGAGAATCCTCCTTTTTGAGCTAACTCATTAAATCTAGAATGCAAAATCCTGAAACAACCGCCAAAACGACGTTACTCCTCGGTAGTCCCCTACAAATTTCTACAACGGATCGAGACAATGGTATCAATGGTTTTTCTCAACGTCACATCGGAATCCATGAAAAAGATGCAGAGCAGATGCTAAAGTCTCTCGGCTATGCAAGTTTAGATGAATTAATTTATAATACTATTCCTAATAATATTCGCCTCAAACAGCCCCTTAATTTACCCAATGCAAAAACGGAATATGCTGCCTTAGCTCAACTCAAAGAAATTGCCTCTAAAAATAAAGTTAATCGTTCCTATATCGGCATGGGTTACTATGACTGTATTACCCCGCCCCCCATTCAGCGCAATATTTTAGAAAATCCCGGTTGGTATACGGCTTATACTCCTTATCAAGCAGAAATTGCTCAAGGACGTTTGGAAGCCTTATTAAACTTTCAAACCATGATTATCGAACTCACCGGGATGGAAATTGCTAATGCTTCTCTGTTAGATGAAAGTACCGCCGCCGCCGAAGCCATGACCATGAGTTATGGACTGTGTAAAAATAAATCTAATACTTTTTTTGTTGCCGATACTTGCCATCCTCAAACGATTGAAGTTATCCTTACTCGCGCCCAGCCGCTTGATATTAAAATCATCGTGGGAAATCACGAGCTTTTTGATTTTAAAACCCCTATTTTTGGGGCCTTATTGCAGTATCCAGCAACTAATGGGGCGATTTTTGATTATCGTTCTTTTATCGCTAAAGTTCAAGAAATAGGAGGTTTGGTCACCGTTGCCGCCGATCCCCTCAGTTTAACGCTTCTCACCCCTCCAGGTGAATTGGGTGCAGATATTGCCGTGGGCAGTACTCAGCGCTTTGGCGTACCGTTGGGATATGGAGGACCTCATGCGGCTTATTTCGCGACGAAGGAAAAGTATAAACGGCAAATTCCGGGGCGACTGGTGGGAATTTCTCGGGATAGTAACGGTAAACCTGCCTTACGTTTGGCCTTGCAAACTCGAGAACAGCACATTCGTCGAGACAAAGCAACCAGTAATATTTGTACCGCCCAAGTTTTACTTGCGGTCATTGCTTCGATGTATGCGGTTTATCACGGTGCTGAAGGATTGAAAGCGATCGCGCAACACATTCGCAAACTCACTCTCCTCCTTGCTGCCGGACTGCGACGTTTGAATTACAGCATCGATCGCGTTCCCATTTTTGATACAGTTTGTGCGGGAGTGGGTAAAGAAGGGGTAAAAGCTCTCGTTAAAGTTGCTGAAGAGCGGGGCATTAATTTACGCTTGTTAGAACCGGGACGAGTCTGTATTTCACTTGATGAAACGACCTGCCAAGAAGATGTTATTGAACTTTGGCATCTTTTTTGTAACCGTGAGAAATTGCCTTTTACTCTGGAAGAATTAGAACAAGAACTTCATCTCGACTATCCCGAACCTTTCGCCCGAGAAAGCGAATATTTGCGCGATCGCGTCTTCAACAGTTACCGATCGGAAACGGAACTCCTGCGCTATTTGAAACGTTTGGAAAGCAAAGATCTCTCTCTGACAACATCGATGATTCCTCTCGGCTCTTGTACAATGAAACTTAATGCGGCAGCAGAAATGTTCCCGGTAACATGGCCGGAGTTTGGTAAACTTCATCCTTTTGCACCCTTATCCCAAACTCGAGGCTATCAGGTTTTATTCGAGCAATTGGCAACATGGTTGGCAGAAATTACGGGATTTGCCAGAGTATCCTTGCAACCCAATGCCGGATCTCAAGGAGAATATGCGGGGTTGCAGGTCATTCGCAAGTATCACGAACATCGAGGAGAAGGACATCGTAAAATTTGCTTGATCCCCGAGTCTGCTCACGGTACAAACCCTGCCAGTGCAGTAATGTGCGGTATGAAAGTCGTGGCAGTCAAATGTGACAAGCAAGGAGATATTGATATTGCGGATTTAACAACCAAAGCCGAAAAACATGCAGCTAACCTTGCGTCATTGATGGTAACTTATCCTTCCACTCATGGCGTTTTTGAGGAAGGTATTGTCGAAATTTGCGCGATCGTTCATCAAAATGGCGGTCAAGTTTATCTAGATGGGGCGAATATGAATGCCCAAGTCGGTTTGTGCCGTCCGGGAGACTATGGCGCAGATGTTTGTCACTTAAATCTACACAAAACCTTCTGCATTCCACATGGTGGCGGCGGTCCCGGAGTCGGTCCCATTGGTGTTGCCCCTCACCTCGTCTCTTTCCTACCCGGTCATGGTGTCATCGAATTGGGAGGAGAGAATAGCATCGGGGCGATCGCGGCAGCACCTTGGGGAAGTGCGAGTATTTTGGTTATTTCATGGATGTATATCGCTATGATGGGAGAAGAGGGACTCACTCAATCTAGTAAGGCAGCAATTCTCAATGCTAACTATATCGCTCAACGTTTAGATGGTTCGTACCCTATTCTCTACAAAGGTAAATCTGGATTGGTAGCTCACGAATGTATCATCGATTTGCGACCTTTGAAAAAACGAGCCGAGATTGAAGTGGATGATGTTGCCAAACGCTTGATGGATTATGGGTTTCATGCCCCTACCATGTCTTGGCCGGTTATTGGCACGATGATGGTAGAACCGACAGAAAGCGAGTCTTTGCAGGAGTTAGATCGTTTCTGCGAGGCCATGCTTGCTATTCGCAGGGAAGCGGCAGCTATTGAAGAAGGAAAAATGGATGCTCTGGATAATCCCTTGAAAAATGCACCCCATACGGCAGAATCCTTATTGTGTGGTGATTGGGATCGTCCTTATTCTCGAGAAGAGGCGGCTTATCCTGCTCCTTGGACGAAAGAACATAAATACTGGGTTGCCGTGGGACGTATCGATAATGCTTTTGGCGATCGCAATTTGGTTTGTTCTTGCGTCGGAATGGAAGCATATCAATAAACAATGTTTCCCGATCGGTCTATCGAGAAGTCTCAGTCGATTTTTGCTGGGACATTCTCAAGTTTTCAACGTTATTTTAAGTGTTCGGGAAACTTGGGAATAAGTTCGTTAAGATTGGATCGTCAAGGAAATAAGGTTGATTGACAAAATTTGAATTAACAAAATTTGAATTAACAAAATTTAACCTTGTTTCGCCTCGCTGCTCTCAAGGGCATCATCATGCTTAATGCCACCTTCCTTTGGCTCGTTGCGGGTGTAATTCTCTGTTTGATGGAATTGCTCTTTCCCACGGCTTTTACCGAGTTTATGATGGGGATATCAGCCTTTTTAATTGCGTTGATTTCGCTAGTGCTGCCCCATTCTGGCTTGCAAATTGCTTTATGGATGATTTGTTCGACATCACTGGTTCTTCTCTCTCGACGGGTTTTTACCCCCAAGCGCAAAGGCATTACTCTTGAAAGCAAAACAGACGGAGAAACCCTTACGGAAATTCCTGCTGGAAGGACGGGACGAATTCTCTATGAAGGGAATTCGTGGCGAGGGAAATGCAGTAACGAAGGACTCGCGATCGCATCGGGGCAAAAAGTGTATATTGTCGGACGAGAAGGGAATACTCTCATCGTCCTCCCACAATCTTTACTCGAAGGAGAATAAAAATGGGACAGTTTTTCCTCTTAATTGTTTTAGCGTTTGGCGGTTCTGCGCTTTTGGGATCGGTCAGAATTGTCAATGAAAAAAATGAGGCATTGGTTGAAAGTTTGGGGAGTTACAAGAAAAAACTCACCCCCGGTTTAAATTTTGTCGTTCCGTTTATTGACAAAGTTGTTTATCAGGCAACCATTAGAGAAAAAGTGTTGGACATTCCTCCCCAATCTTGTATTACCAAAGATAATGTTGCTATCAGTGCCGATGCTGTTGTCTACTGGAAAATCATGGACATGGAACGTGCTTATTATCGCGTTGAAAATCTGCCAATGGCAATGGAAAATTTAGTGTTAACCCAAATTCGTTCGGAAATGGGGAAACTCGAATTGGATCAAACTTTTACGGCCAGAACGGAGGTTAATGAAACGCTATTGCGAGAACTTGATATTGCGACAGATCCTTGGGGTGTGAAAGTAACGCGGGTAGAACTTCGCAACATTACCCCATCCAAAGCCGTTCAAGATTCTATGGAATTGCAAATGTCCGCAGAACGAAAAAAACGGGCGGCAATTTTGACTTCTGAAGGGGAAAGAGATGCGGCAATTAATGAGTCGAAAGGGAAAGCAGAAGCGCAGGTTTTAGAAGCAGAAGCGTCTAAAACTGCTGCGGTTTTAAATGCTGAAGCCCAACAACAAGCGACGATTTTAAAAGCGAAAGCTGATGCGGAACAAGAAGTTCTCAAGGCACAAGCAACGGCACGTGCTTTAGACATTATTGCTGCAAAAATCAAAGCCGATCCCCATGCTCAAGAAACTTTACAATTTCTCCTAGCACAAAACTATTTAGATATGGGTAAAACCATTGGCAGTAGCGACAGCAGCAAAGTGATGTTTATGGATCCTCGCAGTATGGTTTCAACGCTAGAAGGAGTTCGGTCTGTCATTGGCAATAATGTCGGAAGTTTGGATTTTGAGTTGGAAAAATTCGATCGCCATTCTGCAGACTAGAGTTTTTAGTAGGGACGTAGAATGCTACGTTCCTACTGACAGCGATCGCACAGTCCGAAAAATTCCAGCGTGTGATAGTAAACTTTAAATTGATGAGATTTTTGTAATTGGGTTTCAAGTTGCGTCACGGGACATTCTTTGATAGGAATAGAACGATCGCAATTGAGACAGGTCAGATAGTGGCGATCGCGTTGAACGAGATTATAGAGAGATTCGCCATTCCCCAAGGTTCGCACCCGCACGACTCCTTCTAACTTTAAGGCTTCTAAGCCGCGATACACTGTGGCCAGTCCGATATTATGTTGCTTATTTCGCAGTTCCACATACAAATCTTGTGCTGAAATCGGACGATTTAAGAGTTTGAGAAGATTGAAGATTTTCTCTTGGGAACGAGTGCGAGTTTTCATGAATAATCTGGCGATCGCGCTTAAAATCGAGCATTCTACCAATTCGCAATTTGGTAAACTTTTGCTTTCGGTAACACTCTTATCATATACTAACTTTTCAGGGTTTTAGGAATTCTAACCCGATCGCAAATAATCAACAACCAATAACCCATTAAAATGCAATTTCAAGCTAAAATTTATGTTACTTTGCGGTCTTCCGTTCTCGATCCCGCAGGAGTCGCCGTCCAATCAGGATTAAAACAATTAGGATATGAAACCGTCGAAGGGGTTAGAATTGGCAAGTATATTGAGTTAAGTCTCGCGGCTGAAAATGAAGCCGATGCTCGAGAACAACTCGATCGAATGTGCGATCGCCTCCTCGCTAACCCTGTTATTGAAAATTATCGCTTTGAGTTACAAGCATTAGCGATCGCCTAAACTTTATTCCTTGTTCGTTGAAGAAATAGATTGTTTGGCGAGGCTGCGTTGACGTAATAAATGAGCCACAGAATTTGCTTCACGTCTTGCTTCGAGTTGTGCTGAAAAAAGAGCGACGCGATGAGAAGATAACACTAAAACACCATTCTCCTTTTGACGAATGCGTGGAATTTGCACTTCTCCATAACTACAAATGCGCTCGGGAAACCAATGATGTTCTAAGTTTTTGCGAAAATAAACGCTACCGCGATCGACGCGATCGCCGATTTCTTTCAATTCCGCGATCGCCATTTCTAATTCTGTCGATAACTGCTCGATCCGTAGGGCTTGTGCCTCTAATTGTTGCAGGTTAAGGGTAAATGTTTCTGAGTCCAATCGATCGGGTTTTGCGATCGCATTTCTGGGAGGCTTGGGAATCGGAAAAGGCGAACATTCTTGGGTTTTGCGATTTCCACCTGGAAGACAGACCAAATGTTTATTTTGAGGTGTTTTTGGCGATCGAGTCATAATAGCAATAAATTGAGAATGAGGTCTTGAATGGTATAAAAATACTTTAGTATAATTGTATGTTTTGGTCAAGTATTTTTGCAAAAAATGGGAGAATAAATTTGCAGGCTTCGATCGCGATCGAGGCCTGCAAATTCAATCAATATTCAGCAAATCGGGAAAACAAAACCCCGATCGCCTTTTACTCGATCGCTACTCAAAATCGCGATCGATACTCCCTTCAAAAACAGGTTCAACGCGAATGGCCGCAACATTACTCGGACGAATGACCATATATTCTCCTTGTCCGCTTTTAATGGGTACGCTGATAAAATCTGTTGCATTTGCTTTAGGCATAAGTTCGCCGCTATACCATTTCTGAAACTCTTGAATGGTTGTGAAGCGGACTTCTTCACGATGGCCTGAAGTCAGCATAATAAATACTGCATAGGAATCCGGTTTTCTCGGCATAGAAATTGCTCCTTATTCTGGCACGCTCTTCCAAATCTAAGATGAATTGATATTAGAGGTTAAATCGCTGTAAAAGCGCCTCTAGTAAAAGAGGAAGCGTTTGACGTACTTCCTCAGCCGTTTTGCATGATAACTGTTGATGGTTGGTTAGGTCAAAGGGAGATTGTCCGGAGAAGCGTTCCATTTGCACGAGGAGAATTTGCCCCTGACGCTTGCTGTGGAGGGCGTAACCGAGTTCGACACAAACACTGGAACTGAGGAGAAGTTGAGGTTTATCGTCTCCTGTTGTCGTCGCGATCGCCGTCCCGTCAGCGATGAAGAGGAGGCTCTTGCGTATTTGCCTTAGTTGTCCGCTACTGAGGCGCAGAGGGGCATTTTGAGAGCGCACAGAAAGTTCTAGACTGAGGGGAATGCGAGCGGTTTTATTGATTTTTGCGATCGCAGCTTCTAAAACCTCGCGAAAGAGTTCGCTAGAATCTTTGTACTCTTGTTGATAACTGAAGAAAATTTTCGGTTCGAGAAAAGCGTTTAATTCTTGTTTAGTGAGATAAATTTCGTGAGATTTGAGATCCAGATTGGCGATCGCATAACCGCCACTCCCTTCAATATAAAATTCGATGGTTTCCCCTTCAAGATAACGCGCAAACCATGTCGAGGCGGCGATATCTTCTGTTTCATCCAAAATATCTGCCCGTAACCCCGACTTTAGCAAGCTGCTGCGACTCAAGCGCAGATCGTGAGGACGTTTGATAATTTCCCGAATGGGTTCGTATTGTTCGATGTACCAAGCCTTGAGGGCGACGATCGCCATATTTTCACCTCTCTCTTTATCTCAAACATCCGTACTAAAGGTTCTTAATCATACCACTGACACTGGAGAAAGTTGGGAGAGATTTAGAAAATTTCTAGGATTGTGCAAAATTCGGTTTTCTGGGCAGATTTTTGGATTCTAGGGGCGATCGCGCTTTGAGGAAGAACTACAAAGACACTAAAGATTTCCTTTGGAGAAATGCGATCGCGCTAATCTGAAAGACAGTAGAATAGTGGTAATCGTTACATCAAGCGCTATCCTAAGTTAATTGTTGAGGTTCTCTCTCCTTCAACGGCAGCTTTCGATCGCGGTGTAAAGTTTGCCGATTACCAAAATATCGCCAGTTTAGAAGAATATGTTCTCATCGACCAAGCGCAAATGCAAGTTGAGTGTCGCCGTCGCATTAATACAACTTAGGAAACGACAATTTATCGCGCGGGAAATATCGTTCAATTGACCAGTATTGAGTTAGAATTTGCGATCGTGGAACTCTATCGGGGGGTGAGTTGGGTGGAAGAAAGATAGGCGATCGCATGACTTGAGAAACAGAAAAAGGATTTGTTATAGCCGTTACCTGTTTTTAATAATTCTCTAGCGAGCAAAATCCCGATAGTGTGGCCAACAACCAAGAAATAACCAATAAAATAACAACCCATCGTTTTTGCAATCCTGCTTTTACCCCTCGAAACTTCGCCCCCGTTAAATTCGTCCTGCTAAAATTCGTTCCTCGAATATCCGCCTCGCTAAAATCTGCGCCAGACAGGTCTTTTCCTTTAAAAGAAAGCCCTCGCAGGTTCATTCGCTGAAAATTGCGATCGCCTGCTGCATAGCGCCGCAAAACCTCACTTGCTCTCATCTCGCTTCCCGAAACGATTTCCCTCTCAATTTAACCGAGAAGGATTGGTAAAGTATAATCAAAGATTGCAAAACAAGAATTGAGGGTAACAGCGTGACAGTCAGAGTTCGGATCGCCCCGAGTCCCACGGGAAATTTACATATCGGTACGGCTAGAACTGCCGTATTTAACTGGTTATACGCCCGCCATCATGGGGGTAAATTTATCATTCGCGTCGAAGACACCGATACCGAGCGATCGCGGGACGAGTACACCGATAATATCCTCAAAGGCTTGGAATGGCTCGGTATGAACTGGGATGAGGGACCCTTTTTCCAATCCCAACGCCTCGATCTGTATCGCCAAGCGGTGCAAACTCTATTGGATAAAAATTTAGCTTATCGTTGTTACTGTACCCCGGAAGAATTAAACCAAATGCGAGAGGCGCAAAAAGCGAGCAAGGAAGCCCCTCGTTATGATAACCGCCATCGCAATTTAACCTCAGAACAACGGGAAGAGTACGAAAAAGAAGGGCGAAAACCCGTTATTCGCTTCATTATCGACGACGATCGCCAAATTGTTTGGGATGATAAAATCCGAGGGAAAATGGTCTGGAAAGGCAGCGATCTGGGGGGAGATATGGTCATTGCACGGACTCCAGAAGGCGACGAACCTTTTGGACAGCCCCTCTATAATTTAGCTGTGGTGGTAGACGATGCGGACATGAAAATCACTCACGTTATTCGAGGAGAAGATCACATCGCCAACACCGCCAAACAAATCTTACTTTACGAAGCCTTGGGGGTCGAAAAACCAGAATTTGCCCACTCTCCCTTGATTTTGAATCAAGAAGGGCGCAAACTCTCAAAACGAGACGGCGTAACTTCTGTTGATGATTTTAAAGATAAGGGATTTGTCCCGGAAGCAATGGCCAATTATATGATGTTATTGGGATGGACGGCACCCGATTCAACCCAAGAAATTTTTACCCTCGAAGAAGCGGCCAAACTCTTCACACTGGATCGGGTTAATAAAGCGGGGGCAAAATTCGATTGGGATAAATTAGATTGGCTTAATAGCCAATATCTCCACAATATGCCCCCGGAAAAATTGCTGCCTTTGTTAATTCCCTATTGGCAAAAAGTAGGCTACGAATTCGAGCCTGAAAGCGATCGCGAATGGTTGCTAGAATTAACTGAAATTGTCTCTCATAGTTTAACTCGCCTATCCGATTGTGTTGCAGAAAGCCGCCTTTTATTTGGCGATTCTATTACCTTCGATGAAAAAGGCAAGGCACAAATTGCACAAGAAGGAGTCAAGGATATTTTTGCGGCAATTTTGAGTGCGATCGCAGACTATCCCGAAATGACCCCAGAAGATGCGAAAGCGATTATCAAACAAGTCACGAAAGAGAAAAAAGTCAAGAAAGGTTTCGTCATGAAATCTCTCAGAGCCGGATTAACAGGAGAATTACAAGGACCCGATCTCATTCAATCATGGGTACTTCTCCACCGTCGCGGCTGGGATAAAACCCGTTTACAATTATCAATGAGCAATGAACCATGAACAATGAGGGAAGAGGGAATAATCAACAACCCACACGAATTTTAGTGGTTGAAGATGAGGCTAAACTCGCCCAATTCATCGAGTTAGAACTCAAATATGAAGGTTATGAGGTTACTGTCGCGAATGATGGGTTATCGGGCTTATCCACGGCACGAGAATCAAGTCCCGATCTGATTATCCTCGATTGGATGTTGCCCGGAATTTCGGGGGTCGAAATTTGTCAGCGCTTGCGGAGTACGGGGGATAAAGTCCCCGTTATTTTGTTGACTGCTAAAGATGAGATCGGCGATCGCGTTAAAGGGTTGGATGCTGGGGCAGATGATTATATCGTCAAGCCTTTCAGTATTGAAGAGCTTCTCGCTAGAGTGCGGGCGGCTTTACGTCGCACCCAAGAACAAGAAACTAATGTGTTGCAATTTTCGGACTTAAAGCTCAATCGCAGTAGTCGAGAGGTTTTTCGCGGTAGCCGACGCATTGAATTGACGGCCAAAGAATTCGATCTCTTGGAATATTTACTCGCTCACCCGCGCCAAGTTCTCACAAGAGACCAGATTCTTGAACGGGTTTGGGGTTATGACTTTATGGGAGACTCAAATATTATTGAGGTTTATGTTCGTTATTTACGTCTAAAACTCGAAGCCGAAAACGAAACGCGCCTCATTCAAACCGTGCGAGGAGTCGGTTACGTGGTGCGAGAATAATTGGCTTTTAGGTAAGAGGAGGGACAAAGCGCGAAAAAACAACTAAACCGACAATGAAGGCGATCGCGACAAAGAGAATCCAAACGATCCAGATAGTGGAAAGATTTTTGGTATTCATAAAGCGGACGGGGAAAATAAAGTAATTCTAGGATAGCGCGATCGCCTAATTTAATACGGAGATCGGAGCAACCCGAACAAATCCTACGTTAAAATAAACGCAAAATCCTGTTAACCGTTCATTTTTCCGCCACTGCTCATCATGTCAATTCATCTAAAATCCTTGGGGATTGTCGCCTCGATCGCGGCGGTTTCCAGCACGATCGCCCTCACCCTCCCAACCCCTGTTGCGATCGCTCAAGCGGTCAATTCCGAACCGATTCCTTTTAAAACCATTCCCGATGCTTTTAACGAAGCCTTTACCCATCGCACCCAAGATGCCTTCTCGACAGTATTTACCACAGGACGGCAAATTGATTGGCTCTTTGGCATTGCTGGGTTTTCCGAAATTGAAGTGACTCGAGACAGCCAACTCGCCCACGAACTTTATGTCGATACTTGGTGGCAACAACTTTGGAGTGGTCCGATGATTCGCACCCCGGATATGCCCAATCCTTTTAATTCCAGCACCCTCAGCAACCCCAGTTATTTACGCCCCAGTCAGCCCATCCCCGGTAGCGAATTTGGTTTTGAACGCTTTCCTCTCCGTTAAGTCGCTCTTTCGAGAGTTACAGGGTGAATTGCTAAAATCCAGGGTGCAGGAGTTGAACCTGCCTGGGGCGAATTATGAGTTCGCTGCCTAAACCGCTCGGCCAACCCTGGTGAAATCGCATACCATTATAGTGCTTCTCTTCCCGAAGTGGAAAGACTCAATTATCATTATCGATTGATAGTCGATCGTTGTGAAATGAAAATCAATTCAACAGTAGCCCTGACCCTTGCCTTACTTTCATTGATGTCGATTGCCGGAACTGCCAGCGCGTTTTGGGGCTATTCCCTCGGTCGCGAAGCCCTAAAGGGGGTCACGCAGCCCGATATCAGCCCGACCAAAAATCTAGCAGATAAGACCTCGACAACAACGGATAAAGAGTTAAAAATTTTACTCACTGAAGAGGAACTTCTCAAACAAGCAGAAGATATTATTAATGGGAAAGTCATTCCCGAACCCGTTGCCGACCTAGGAGAAGAAGAAGAGGCTGGCAAGGCAGAGGCAGAAGCAGCGATCGCAGAATCTGTACCCGAGTTAGAAGAAATTTTGCCCATCAAAGGCAGCGATCGCGGTGTAACGTTAGCGATCGTCGATGCCAAACAAGAAGGCGGTTCTTTAGTCTTAAATGTCGATCTCAAAAACGAGAGCCAAGATTCCGTGCGCTTTTTATACAGCTTCTTAGATGTGCGAGACGACCAAGGACGCGCCCTCAGCGCCATTACCGACGGTTTGCCGGGGGAATTGCCCAGCAATGGCAAAAACTTCTCGGGAACGATTAAAATTCCCACCGCTTTATTAGAAGATGCGAAGAAATTATCCTTAACTCTCACAGATTACCCCGATCGCGAATTAGAGTTGAATTTAGCAGACATTCCAATCGCTCGCTAAACCATGAGGAAAAATTAATTCATTGGGAATCGCAGTGGAGGAAGCGGCGAGCATTCTAAGGCATGATCTCTGGCTGAAATTATTATCAGTCCTGCTGTTGATTGTCATTAATGCCTTTTTTGTGACGGCAGAGTTTTCGATGGTGGCAGTCCGGCGATCGCGCATCAATCAACTCGTCGAAGAGGGAGATGTTCCCGCCAGGACAGTACAAGCCCTACAGCGACAAATCGAACGCCTGCTCTCGACCACGCAAATTGGCATTACCCTTTCCAGTTTAGCCTTGGGGTGGATTAGCGAAAGCAATGCGTCTCTCCTCGTCCGGGGGACTTTGCGTCGCTTACCCTTTCCCGATAGCGCCGCCTTTGCGATCGCTCACTCCCTCGCAGCCCCGATCGCTTTTTTTGGGGTGGCGTATTTACAAATCGTTTTAGGAGAATTATGCCCCAAATCCCTTGCCCTACGGTATTCCGAACGCTTGGCTCGACTGCTGGGTCCGCCGAGTTGGGCGATCGCTCGCATTTTTAACCCTTTTATTCTCATTCTCAATCATTCGACGCGGTTTTTATTGCGATTGGTGGGGGTGCAGTATTTGGGTCAGGGTTGGTATACTCGCGTCACTCCAGAAGAGTTGCAGTTAATTATTACCACGGAACGAGAATCCATCGGTTTAGAGGCCGAAGAGCGAGAATTATTGAAAAATGTATTTGAGTTTGGTGAAGTGCGGGTGCGAGAGGTGATGGTGCCGCGTACCAGTATCATTGCACTCAACCAAAATGCGACGTTTGCTGACCTTTTAAAGCAAGTGATAGAGACCGGACATTCTCGCTATCCCATTAAGGGGGAATCTTTAGATGATATTGTCGGCATTCTTGATTTTAAGAGCCTGTCCGTTCCTCTTGCCGAAGGTTGCTTGCATCGAGAAACTGCGATCGCACCGTGGCTCGAAACGCCGCATTTTATCCCAGAAACCAACCTGTTAGGAGATCTGTTGCCATTAATGCAGCGATCGCAATTGGAAATGGCGATCGTCTTAGATGAGTTTGGTGGCACGGCAGGCATGATCACCCTCAAAGATGTCGTTGCCGAAATTATCGGGGAGGAATCCGAGGCGCACAACGGAGAAGATGTTCTTTATGAAATCCTCAGCGATCGCCAATGTTTAGTGCAAGCCCAGATGGATTTAGAAGAAGTGAATGAAGTCTTGGGCTTTGAGTTTCCTTTGAGTGAGGAATATAATACTTTGAGCGGATTTCTGCTTTATCATTTCCAAAAAATCCCCGTTCAAGGGGAAATGTTAACTTATGAAAATATAGATTTAACCATTGTGTCTGTGGATGGTCCTCGCTTAGATCGCATTCGTATCGATCGCCAGAGAGACATCTCCGATCCCGAATTTGCTGATTATCGGGAGACTTGGAATAATGAAGCGATCGGGTTTGAGGAGGAAGACTTGTAATGATTTGCCCATGTTATTTCAGGGATCGGTTATCAGTGGTGAGTCATAATTCAGCATGAGGTTCGTTTTTGGTCATGGAAGCGAGATCCATTTGCTCTAATATTCAACAAATTTAACGATCTGTTGAAAAAAATGTCAATCATGCAGACAGCATTCGCATCGACGAAAACGGTAATGTTGTCCTTGGAGACTCCCAAGAAATAGAAGAAGGAGATACTGTTGTTACTGGGACGGTGAAAGCCGAAGATGTTACCTTTATGGCAGCCGGAAGAGCTATCAGCACAGCACCGGAATTAGTAGAAGGAAACACAACAGTCGTCAGGTTTCCCGAAGCAGGAAGAACAAACATCCTCAACGTTATCGACTCCCGAGCCGACAACGCCGAAGACCTGTTATATGGAGCAGAAGCAGGAACGATATCGAGTATTATCGAGCGGGAAGAAGGAGGAATCGCAGCAATAACCGGGAAATTAGCAGAAATAGACAGAGAATTAGACGGCATCGCCATAACAGCAGAAGGGCATGAAGGGAACTTCTGGTTGGGAGAAGATTGGGTCACAGATGAGAATGTCAACAACTATGCAGGACAGTTAGCAACATGGGCAAAATCCCTCAAAGACGGAGCAGATATATTGTTATACAGTTGCTTTGCAGCCTTGGGAGAAGCAGGAGAAGGGTTAATTGGCGATATTGCCGAGTTAACAGGGGCAGATGTAGCAGCATCGACGAACGCAACGGGAAGTGAAAATTATGGTGGAGATTGGGGATTAGAATATGCAACTGGGAGTATAGAAGTTGGAACGCCATTTACAAGGGAGACTCTGGGAAGTTGGGATGGGAAGTTAGCAACGTTGACGGTGATGAGTTTGAATGACTCGGGTGCGGGGACATTGAGGAATCAAATCGCAGCCGCCGGAGCCGGAGATACGATTAATTTTGGTACATCGGGAACAATTTTGTTGAACTCAGCAATCAGTTGGTCAACGAATAATTTAACGATCGATGGAAATGGTGAGAGTAATACGATTATGGAACAGGAAAGATTTACAATAGCATCATTGCCCAGAATCAAGCCCGCACGGGAGCAGATTTATCCGGCACGTTCAACACTATCGATTCTAGTCTTATCCAAAATATTTCTGGCGCTACTCTTACCAATGGTAATAGTCTCAAACACCCCGATAACGGCAATATCACCGGAGTAGACCCTCGATTGCTCCCTCTCGCCGATAATGGCGGTCCGACCCAAACTCATGCCCTCTCATCCGATAGTCCCGCTATCAACGCCGGAAATAATAGTCTTATCGGGAGTTTAACAACGGATCAACGAGGAGACGGATTTCCCCGTATTTCCGATGGTCATGTGGATATAGGAGCATTTGAATTCCAATTCCCTTCTTCCAATCCCTCCTCCTCCACTGCGATAAAGGCATCCTCAGACCGACACCAAGAATTCGAGTCGCGAGGGCCGACAATAAGCCATATCAACGCCAATATTAATGAAGAGATATTCCCAGTACAGGGATGCGTAGTGATTCCAGATGATGAGAACCAAGAGCGTCAAAGAGATCGCACTTCTCCAGAGGAAGATGAGGAAGTGCGATCGCAAGAGGAAATTGAGAATGCTTCTCTTGACTACGACAGCGATTGCAGTATTGAGGATAGAGAAGAATGAGTCGATCGCCAAGGCGGGGAAATCTCCGTCGCATTCAAATTCAATAGAATAAACATTATCAGAATAAAAATTGAAGCAAGAGCATCCCAGTTGAATAGCCAACGAAGCTAACCTAGCCGTCAATCCGGGAGAAAGCCTGTGGTTAGTGGGGTAAAGCGGGGATACGTGTAAAATTGAACGGGCTGTAAAGTTTTGTAACAAATGCAGTACAACATTTGTACAAATTGACAACTGAAATCCCCTCAAGAATACTTCCTCACCTTAAAAAGATTGAGAAATTCGCGACGAACGCGCTCGGCAAGGGAAATGGTATAAGGAGACTCCAACTGCTTTTGCACCGGCAACTGAGACAAGGTAAACGTCTTAGAGGCTTCGTATTCCTGTCGCGATACCGCACTCAAACGAGAAAGGCGAGTCAACTCATCCTGCCGCGTCTCTAACTCATCGCGTAACTGTCGTTTGGCCGTCTCCATCTTAGCGCGATGCTCTCCAAGAAGAGACTCGATCGCATCGACTTCCCGATACAGCGCATCGATCTGTTCTTGAGAATAAACTCCCTCTTTGACCAAAGACTCGTGACGAGCAACTGAAACCTTCATCTTCTGCAAACGACTGTGCAAAGATTGCAACTGAAACTCGTAGACGCGAATGTGGTCGGGAGGAATCCCTGCATCCATGCGATGAACTTCTCCTTGCAACTTCTGTACCCGCAAGCGCGATCGCCCTTCGACGGCTTGGGCTTGTTCCCAACGAGATCGCACTGCCAGTATTTGTTGTTGAGCGTAATGGAGTTCGGCATTACTCTGCAATAAACTCAACTCAGTATCTTCAATTTTCTCCTCTAAAGATTCGCTTTCAATCAAGGCTAAAGGTTGACCTTCCCTCACGTTTTGATTGGGCAAGACCAAGACTTGGCGAATCGTACCGGGAACATCCATATGAACCACACGGCGAGCATTGGGGTTGGTTTCCAGCCAAGCCTCTGCTCGCACGGAAGGGCGAACGCGGATCTGGGAAATTCCCCCTAAAGTGACAAGAATGGCAACAGCGATCCAATACCCGTTGGCGGTGCTTGACCAAACAATAAGAATCACTGGTATTGGTATAAGCGGCAGCAAGTAAGCACATAAACAACAAGCCTGCATCTTGCACGATCCCTCTGTAGTGTTTCAACGTTAAAGCGTGAGCCAAGGATCGGGATTAAACAAGGGAACTTTAAAAAAATAGTAACTGTAAGGGTATAAATTTCTTCTTGGGAGGCTTCGCAGGTGTTGTTCCTTCTAACATTCCCGTTGCTGTAAACGACCATACCACTCGTACTCTCAAGGGTCAAACCGTCAATCTCGAACTCAATGGCAGTTTCTCAGAAACGACGTTACCCGATGGCGAGCGCCTGTTCTATGGGGAAGATATTCCGACAGTAGTAGACCATTCAACGCGAGTCCCTCTGACCCATTCCGAGAGCGCAAGGGCAGCCTTTTTGGCGAATTTGACAGGTTGGGCAACGGCGGATTTGGAAAATTATGCCGAAGGCGATATTCTCAACTCTCTCGTTTTTACCGCCTCCGATGGTACGCAGAGGAGATTATTCTGCGGGAGTTGCGGGATGGTGAGGAACAGTTTACGGATATCTGGGAGACGACTCTGACGATTCCCGATGAGCCTTCGGAGTTGACGTTTGACTTGAGTTCTCTGGATTTTGACTTGACGAACCCGAATGGGATTAATGATGCCTTTGAAGCGATTTTGGTGGATGCTGAGGGTAATTCTTTGGTGCATACCATTGGAGAAGGACGACAGGCATTTTTCAATTTCACGGAAGAATCTAATCCTGAATTAGCAGAGGGAGTGACATTTGATGGGCAAACCGTGACGGTGAATCTGTCTTTTATTCCTGCAGGAACCGAAGCAACTTTACAATTGTGTTTGGTTAATAATGATGGGGATACAACGGGAGAAGCTCGCATCCGGAATGTGGAGGTTTTATCCAGAACCGAGGCAGGGGTAGAACCGACGGTGATTCCCGACGTTCCTTTTCAAGGGGATGGGGATATTGATGTTGAATCCCTTTTTGATATTTCTGATAGCGTTGCCCTCCAACACGGTCAAACTTCGTTTAATGATGCCACAGAAACCCTTTATACCGATGTTTGGCTAGAAAATATCGGGGATTATGTTGTAGATAGTCCCTTGCTGGTGACAGTGACGACGGACGATCCTTCGGTGCAACTTCGAGATTTTGATGGGGTAACGGATGAGGGGATTCCTTATTATGATTTCACGGGGTTGATTTCTGGGGAAACGTTAGGAGAAGGAGAAGAAACGGGAAGTCGCCCCATTGCGTTTTACGTGCCGTCAGGAGAGCCGTTCGAGTATGAGATTACGGTTTTAGGAGGAGTTAATCAAGCACTGGAGTTTGTGAGAGAGCCGGATACGGAAGCGGTTGTCGGACAATTCTATGAGATGCCGTTGGTGGCGGTTGATGAAGATGGAGATAACCTCACTTATAAAATAGTGGAAGCACCGGAAGGAATGGATTTGGTGGTGGATGCGAATACGGGGGCGGTAATGTTACAGTGGTCGCCGATCGCGTTGCAAGAGGGCAATCATGGGGTCAAGGTGGAGGTTGACGACGGGCGTGGGGGTACGGATGAGTTGGCGTTTGTTTTGGCTGCGGTTACTCCACAGCCGAATCGTCCGCCGTTGATTCGTTCGACTCCGGTGGTGGATGCGAATGTGAATGCGGAGTATGTCTATCAGGTGGTGGCAGATGACCCAGATGGGGATAGTTTGAGTTATGTTTTAAGTGCGTCGGATGAAGCGGATGGACTGGCGATCGACTCTGAGGGCAAGATTACTTGGGCAAATCCGATAGGGGAACAGGTAGGATTGCATGAGGTGATTGTTACGGTTGATGACGGGAATGGGGGTGAAGTGGAGCAGCGCTATACGATTCGAGTACAGCCGGAAGATGGCAATCGCGATCCGGTTATCGTCAGCGACCCTATTACTCGCATTTCTCGTGTTGAAAATCCCGGTGGTAAAATTGTTATTACTCACGATCCGGGGATTTTCAGTTCTCAAGCCTTTAGAACTTTCATACTACGATGCCATTTTCCTGCATGGATGGGAGATAGGTATACAACAGGCCAATCAAGCAATGTGGGATTACATTGATGCTGGTGGGACAATTTATCTATCCGCTCCTCGTAACCTGTCTTACTACGATCGTGCAGACAAACTATGGAATAATTTCCTTGAACCTTATGGATTGGCTTACGATCCCGATGTTGAAGGAAGTTATCCCAATCCAACTCTAGAAGCTCGTCCCGTTAATAGTTCGCATCCCCTCTTTGATGGTGTTGAGGAAATTTATTATGAGACAGGTAGTAAGGTTCTCGATCCCAATCCAGACGATCCAGCCGGAAGAATTATTGCGACAGCAGAAGATGGAGGAGGTTTGTTTGCAATTTATGATCCTGCAAACTACGAATATCATTATGAAGTTCAAGCAGTCGATCCAGATAGTGACAATTTAACTTATTCTTTGGTTAATGCTCCCGATAGTATGACAATTGATCCACAAAAAGGAGACATTCAATAGACCTCTCCAGTATTAAAACATTTGGCCAGTCTAGCTTACAGGTCTTAATC
>NZ_JCAMRX010000016.1:0-107467 GCF_059821285.1 Spirulina sp. LEGE 11439 | reverse complement strand
CGGGTGAATCTGCTCCGGTTGCTCTGCAAGCTCCTGTTATCAACGGCTAGGTTGCAAAGTTAATTTAAGATTTGTCTCCGCTAGGACAATCTAATTAAAGCCTCCTATTTGGGGGGCTTTTTTGCTGTGCGATCGTGTTAGTTTAACAGAAAATCGAGAGCTAGAAGTTTGTTGAAATTTCCCAACGTATGCTCTCTACTTTTCTCTTTCCTTGTCACCTCTTGAGATAGAATCCAATTTATCCAAAATTCTTAAGCCTTCTTCTCGGTTTCCCATAGTTGCCAAGGCTTTAAAGCGAGTATGAGCGTCGAACTCTACTAAAGCAATGGTTGAAAGTTCTTCCATCAATTTATTAACACTCATTCCTCTCGCTTTCGCTAATTCTTTTAACCGCAAATGCTTGTCATCGGGTAAGCGAATTGTTAATGTTGCCATTGTCATCTAACTCCTAATAATTTCTTCAGGTCTTAAAATCGATAAGTTGGGAAAGAGCAAATCTGCATCTTGAAAATCCCTAATATTGTTTGTTGCAATCAGAGAAGCATTACCCGCTACAGCTAACTCAATTATATGGTTATCCGCTTCGTCTCTTAAATTAGGTCGCCACAAATAGTAAATGGAAAACCATTCACTCACGCTCATTAAAGCTGCCAATAAACTCATGATTTCTGCTTCTGAGAGAGGACATCGATTCATTACATCAGTCCTGTTAATCACGGATTCATACTCAAAAAATAAACCATTACTCATTAAAGGTGTATATTCTTTCTTCAAACAACGCCGAATTAATTCGCGACTTGCTCCAGTTTGAGCAATAAGAGCGCTAATAAAAACATTGGTATCGATAACGATTTTGATTGCCATAGTAAGATGATAGCATATAAGCAATCAATTTTACAAAAACAAATTCTTGTAACCTCTTGACTATTTGTAAAAATGCGAATACTATGAAAAAATAGATATATTGAGAGGTAGCCAATGCCTAGAAAGAAACAAACAGAAGATAAACCGATTCGTCTGTCCCCCTTGGATGAGGACGTTCTCACAGTATTGATGGGAGGTCGAGAACTCTACGGGTTAGAGGTTTTAGACGAGTTGAACCTCGATGAACGTCCGGGGGGTGAGTTGGGGTTTGGTTCTTTGTACCCTGCGTTAAACCGCTTGGATAAAAAAGGTCTCATCGACTGGCGATGGGGCAATGAGGATGAGGAAACAGGAGGTGCGCGACGCAAGTATTACAAAATTAATGGCTTGGGTGCGAGGGTTCTCAGCGAAGTTCGCGAGTATCGGAATGCTTTGGCTGCAAAATCACAAGGACAAACAGCGTAAGGAGGAATTTACTATGAATAATGAAAACAAAAGGACAGAAGAGATATTTTGGGTAGAGTTTACTCGCTCGTTTGAACAAGTCAAAGAACGTTATCTATTAAAGCTACAGAAAAGTCTAGAAGAAGATGATTCGACTGTTTCCTTGCAAGAATTATCATTTCTTGGAGATATCTCCATATTTTTTGATAAACAACACAAAGATTTTAAAGATTCTTTTAAGGAATTATCTTTGTTTATCAAAATCCTTGTTATTTTTGTGTTCCTTTTGGCTTTAGGGTTATCATCTTTTTCAAGACTGAATCCTTTTGCGCTTAAAATTTTTTCTACAGCCCTAGCACTGACAACGTTGCTAACAAGTACAGTCCGAGTTAAGAATAATGTAAATATTGTGGAAAATTCATCAATAATCAAAAATTTATTTTCATACTTACCTGAAGATTGGCGAGGAAATCTTGACTCAAAGCACAAAAGATTATTGAGAAGAAAAGTATCTACAAGAAAAATCCGATGGGAGTTATTCAAAACGTTACTAGGGATGTTTTGGGGAACATTATGTAGCAAAATCGAAAATATCCACTTACCCAAACGAAAACCTAAACGAAAAAGCGATGATTAAGAAAAACTTGATTTTATAACTTTAATTAACTCACAATCAACGGAGCAAGAAAATGCAAAACTTTACACCTTCTCAACAAACTCAACCCAAAGAGAAAACTCAAAATTTGCCGATACCCGATCGCACATCTATCCCTATCCTATCCCCACAAAATCCAATGAGTCCGATATCAGACTCATATCAAGAATCCGTGCAAGCATTGCTAGAATTAACAAAAGGGCGTAGCGATTCTACCGCTCATATTGTAATTTTGTCAATCGTTTGGATGTTCACATTACTTGTTATTTCTGGAACTTCTATTGTTATTTTTCTGAATACTCCCTGATTTTAAGCTAACTGTTCGACTCGCTCTTCAGAAGTCAGCAAACCCGACATTTCGAGAATGCGATCGCACTCAAAATCTCTTCTCACTCCTTCTCATTCTTCTTCAGATTCTCGAGCCAAATAATCAGGATTTAACGCATCCTCGGGGCGAAAAGGAGACTCAATAGGAAAAGTATCTAAAAGCAATCCCGTTTCATCTGCGGCGGCTTCTCGTGCGTCTTGATAGCACTCTGCAAAGACTTCCTCTAGATAATTTTTCAGACTGGGACTGGCTTGCAAATCTTTGCGCAGACGACGGCGATGTTCTCGGATACTAGCCTTCCAACTACGCGATCGCAATGCGGGTTGATAGTTCCATTTTAATAGATGGAGTAACACAATAACGAGATTACTTTCAATTGCTCTTTTTTCGCGCTTCCCCATACTGACAATTTCTTCAATTAAGTTTTCGAGATCGAGTTCGGTAAAATTTTTGTTCTGAAGATAGTTGACAGTCTCTTGCAGCCAGAGATAATAATCGCGATCGTACAAAGCTGATGATTTTTGCTGCCGTAATTGAGTCACCATTGTTCAAACTGTTCAGTTAAAAGTATTAAGAGAATTTTGCGATCGCTTATCGCCCATTAGTCATTATTCTAAGACTTCTAATAATCCCACTGTGCCTGTAAAAAAGATGTAGATTCCGGTCGCGATCGCATTTTTCTCTCGGCGAAAAGCAACCAATGTACCGATAATCCCTTCAACTAAATGACTAACCAGTGCAAAAGTCGCAAACCAAAATATCAGTACGAGAAAATGAGGAAATTCTTGCCATTGAGAGCGGTTATAAAACATCCACACCTCTAATGCGATCGCTCCTGCTATTAAAATAGTAGAAAGTACTTTAATTGCCGTTAAAAATTTGCTGTCGATCGCTTTAAGATTCATAGTTTTAAGATTCATAGTTAATTTGAGCAGTTTGCTAAAATCAATCTATCATCCAATTGATAACTGTTCACTGATAACTGCAACCGCATCGCCATAATCCCAACCTAATCGATCGCGAGCGCTACCCCCATTCACGGCAATTTCTACCCATCCGTGACTGCCAATCAGAGTAATTAATTCTCCCACAGCCCGATCGCTATAGGTGTAACCCGCCGGAATTTCTCCCTCCTGCCATTTTACTGTCCAAGATTTCCCTGCAACAGAGGACGCGGGAATATTGCTAATTAAATTACCAAAGCGATCGATATACTGAACGCAACCACGAATCTCTGCACGGATGAATTGTAAGGGAGGAAACTCTAAACGTGCCAAACTGCGAGGATCGATCGCTGTGCCAACTTCCTCTAAGGGTACGCCATTCGCTAAATGCGCCCCGACTGGAGCAAAAATGTCCCGTCCGTGAAACGTATAACTCGGGGATGCAGTGCGCCAATATTTGGGGTTATCCAGTTGTACTACCGCGATCGCTTCCTCCTGTTGCAAAATTCCGCTCAACAGTCCGTTATCGGGGGCAACAAAATAGCGATCGCCAATTTGTAGCGCAATTCCTCGGCGATCGCCACCCACCCCCGGATCTACCACCGCAACGCAAACAGTTTTTGAAGGAAGATAAGGAGAGGCATTCAACAAGCAAAAACGCCCCGCAGCGATATTTTGAGGGGGAATTTCGTGAGTCAGATCGATCGTTATGATTTGAGGGTTAATTTGCGCGATCGCTGCTTTCATTACCCCGACGTAAACATCTTGCAATCCAAAATCGCTGAGCAAGGCAATGATTCCTCCCGCTTTCAATTTCTCCACCCCCCAACTTCGTAAATTTTTTGTAACAATCGATACTCTTTCTTGCAAAGTCACAGTATCATAACAAATAAGCAATCAAACACTTTTCATGCAATCGGACGGACAAATCATGAATAACAATCGCAAAGAAATCTTAAAACAAGCTGCTGCTAACCATCGGGATAGTTTGCGGAAAAGTTTGCAACATCGTATGGAAGCTGCTCGGAGTACGGGTGACGATCGATTATTAAAGAATTTGGAAGCTGAAGCCGCTTATTTAAGAATGAATTAATATTTTCAGAATTCATTTTGCATTGAAAATTTTGTCTTCCAATTTTACCTGCACAGAGGTATTTTTGAGGAAAAGAAGAAAGAGCGATCGCAAGTCTTTCTTCTTTTTCTTTTGCGTATTTTCATTTCTCCTTAACAGAATTGCAGCGAATGGTTCTGATGCCATCGCCTGCGAGTTCGAGATAAATTTCTAAATAAGTGGGCGGCTTATAAGGTAAGCGCTGCGCCCATTCAATGGCGGTAATTCCAGGTGTAACTTCAAGACCTTCCCAATAAATTTCCGGGTTAATTTCCATGACCTCCGCAGAATTTAAACGATATAAATCCAAATGATAAAGAGGCAAACGTCCCTCTAAATATTCATTAATTAAAGTAAAAGTCGGACTGACAATCGGATCGTGAATTCCTAAACCTGCGCCGATTCCTTGGATTAACGTTGTTTTACCGGCTCCCAAATCGCCAATGAGTAGAAGAGTCGTATTTGCAGGTAGCGATCGCCCCAACTCTTGCCCTAACTCTAAAGTTTCCTCAGCATTTTTTAATGTTGAATTTTCCATTATGATTCTTTAAATTTAAAACCATGAGTTCTGCCATACCAGCGTAATAAAACTTTAGCCAGTCGTTGATGATCGTGGCGCACATAAGCCGTTTCGGGATCTTCATCCATAATATTAGCAAGAACGATCCGCCGTCCCAATTGAGTCACGGCTTCGCGATCGAGGTAAACGGGGTGCGAATTATCGCCAGCATAGCGAATTAAAGCTTGTGCCGAAGGAGAGCGACCGTGAACGACAACGGCATCAAATAAGCGGCGATCGCAGATATTATCAATCGCGCGAATGTGATCGGCAACCGTATAACCCCCAGTTTCGCCGGGTTGGGTCATGATATTGCAGACATAGATACGCGGGGCTTTGGTCTTGGCGATCGCGTTACAGATTTCGGGAACGAGTAAATTAGGAATAATACTGGTATAAAGACTCCCCGGACCCATAACAATAAAATCAGCTTCTTCAATGGCTTTGATCGCGGTGGGAAGGGCAGGAGGGTTTTCGGGAATGCAGCCGACTCGCACGATTTTCCCTCCTGCTTCGGGAATATTTGACTCGCCTTCAATGCGCCGTCCGTCGGCAAATTCTGCCCATAAGCGCACGTCAGAGAGGGTGGCAGGCAAAACTCGCCCTTTGACCGCTAAAACCTTAGAACTGGCGGCGATCGCCGTTTCCAAGTCTCCCGTAATTTCACTCATGGCTGTGAGGAATAAGTTCCCAAAACTATGACCGGATAAACCATCTCCGGCATTAAAGCGATATTGAAACAACTCCGTGAGTAATTTTTCCTCTGCTGCCAAGGCCGCAACACAGTTACGGATATCCCCCGGAGGCAGTACGCCAATTTCCCGGCGCAATCGTCCAGAAGAGCCGCCATCGTCCGCTACAGTGACGATAGCGGTAATATTGGCACTATATTCCTTTAATCCTCTCAACAGGGTTGATAGCCCCGTTCCTCCCCCGATCGCAACGATTTTTGGACCTCGGTTCAAGCGACGAGAAGCAGTAAGAACATCGATCAATTCCTCATTGCTTTCTGGTTTGAGGACTTCGGTAATGGTTCCAAAACTGCGGCTTTGTCCCCAAAATACGAGGAAGAGTCCCAAGGCGATCGCAAGGGGTCCAGAGATATAACTGGGAAGAAAGCGGGCGATCGCCTCCAAAATATCGGAAATTAAACCCATTAAACGGTAAATGGGAGTCAGTCCCACCCAAATCGAAAGCCCTAAAACCGTACAGAGAATTCCCGTGACGCTAATCAATAACCAACGCTTGATAAAGAGACCGGGAGCCAGCCATTTAAACCAATGATGCAGGCGTTTGGGAGTTTTGCGACTCACTGCAGCCCAACTGGATTTTTCCATTTTGAAGGAGCGTAGTGCTTGTTCGAGAATATCAACCATTTTGTTATGGGTTATGGGGTTATTCGTGATGGGTTATGGGTCGATCGCGGTTATTTTAGCAATTCCCACCCGCGATCGCTGTTGATTTGAAGATAGCGCGGCACAGTTGTTAAAGTGGCACAAAAGATTATAAAGTTCTCTTGTACTGCGATCGGTTGAATGGTTTTTATGCGAATTTTAGGACTCGATCCCGGTTTGGCGAGTTTGGGGTTTGGCGCGATCGCTTGTCCAGTAGAAACGAATGAGACAACGATACAATTGTTGGAGTTTGGCATTATCGAAACCCAAGCAAAAACACCTTTTGGGGAACGTCTCTGTACGATCTACGAGGACTTGCAGGAGTTGATCCGGGAAGTTCGTCCCGATTTAGTTGCGATTGAAAAATTATTCTTTTATCGTATGGGCAATACGATCGCTGTGGCACAAGCGCGAGGAGTAATAGTATTAGCGTTAGCGCAGGCAAAGTTACCTTATGTGGAGTTTACACCAGGTCAGGTGAAGCAATCTTTAACGGGATATGGTAATGCAGATAAACAGGATATTAAAGAGGCCGTTGCGCGGGAATTTTCTTTAGAATACTTACCTCAACCCGATGATGCTGCCGATGCGATCGCAGTAGCTTTAACCGCTTGGTTTCATCGAGATTAATGAGACTAGAGAAAATCGGATCTTTGCAACGTTTCTGCTAATTTATCGGCAATGCCTTCAATCCATTTTTCGTCTTTTTTGGTGTAGCTGCGAGGCGCATTTGCCCCTAATATTAATACTCCTTCCTTGCCCAAAGGCTGGCAAATCATACCTTGAGTATTTTCCGGTAAATAGTCAAATTCAATGCGACCGGGATACACTTTTAAATCGACTAAATAAACGGGTTTTTGTTTTTCTAAAACCCGCTTTAAAATTACTCCCGGTTGAATTTCTTTTTGCTCGGGCAAAATACCTCGACGCATTAAAACTTTACCTTGATAATAGATAATAATAACTCGCGTTACCGTATTGGTGAGCAATAAATGGGAAGACCATGCGAATTCAATTTTAACATTTTCGGGTAATGTTTCTTCCAGTTCAAATCGTTCTTTCCCAATTAATTCAACCACATCGGGCGATCGCGGTTGGACTTGCTGCCAAATTAATCCCACCAAAATTAATAACGCACTCAGTAAAATCCCCAAAGCATCGGAACGAGATTGAGTTGAAGTCAGTTCTATGGTTAGCGATCGGTTAACCACCAGTAAAATGCCTCCTAAACTGCCCACAACTAAGGGCAATAAACGTAGAATGCGATTGGGATCGGATTTAGCCATGTTTGGATAAAATAAAGTAGAGTGTGTAGATGCGATCGCGTCGCGTGGCTTTAGCCATATTCCTAAGCAGTAACTAATTCATTTAATTGCAACTCGCATTGTTGAAAAATATAGTTTACAGCAGCAAATAAATTATCTAAATCTTGAATAAAATATCGATTTGTATTTTGAGTCAATACTTGTTCTGCTAACTTACCAAATTCCCAATCTTTACCATTAGAAACAATTCCAACATATAGGGATTTTAAATTCGTCATTTAGTCGTTGGGCTGCTACCATTTCAGCCAGACATTGCGCCCATCCTTCAGAAATTTATCTTGTTTGGCTTCAACTAATAAAAAATAAGGCTTCTCAAACACAAATTTTCCGAGAGGAGAACGTTTTGCGAGAATATATTCAGGAAACCCTGAAAGATTCTCATCGTAATTTAGAGATTTATGACCCCATAAAACAAAATTGCTGCGATAACTTTTCCAAACTTCTTTCAGTATCGGATAAATAAGATTCTCGCAAATTGAGAATTCTGAGGAATTCGGAACTCCATCCCGCATAACAGTTTGTAAGTCTTCTCGGAAATAGTCGGAGATATTAAACTCAACTTCATCCATAAAATTAGCTTCAGTATAAGTAATCTGAAATTCTTTGAGAACTTCACCAATATCTTTATAATGAGATGAGTTTGCCAAGAGTTAAACTGTAAGGAATTTGTCACTTTTTTGATATAAGGCGATCGCCGAATTTTTTCAGCAAATTCTTGTCGCAAATCTTTTCCGGGGTCGTCTCAAATATTAATCGCGTTCTGACATCGAGTAAATTTTTCTGACAAATACTGGTAATGAAATTCATTTCAGCACCACAGAGGCGATTCGAGTTATTCGAGAATTCATCTACCGAGAAAAAGATGAAGAATGAGAAGATTTACACCTTCTCCTCTTCTCTTCTTCTTTAAGTTATAACTCTTCTCCTAATTCGAGAATGCGCTGAAACAAATACCCCGTACCCCGTGCCGTGAGAATCAATTCCGGATTGCTGGGATCGTCCTCTAATTTAGCCCGCAAGCGAGAGATATGCACGTCCACTACGCGAGTATCTACATGACGTTCGGGAGTATACCCCCAAACCTCCTGCAAAATCTCCGATCGCGAAAAAGCCTCCCCAGAACGACTGACCAATAATTCCAAGAGACTAAATTCCATCCCCGTCAAGCGGATGCGTTCGTCCCCTTTGTAAACTTGTCTCTTATTGGTATCGATGCGAATCGATCCCACTTGGATTACCCCAGAACTGGGAATCCCCGAACCACCATTTTTATCGACCCGGCGCAGTACCGAACGAATTCTCGCTTCTAACTCTTTGGGAGAGAACGGCTTGACGACATAATCATCAGCCCCCAGTTCTAATCCCGTGATGCGATCGGCCACATCCCCCAAAGCCGTTAACATGATGATGGGGATGTCTGATTCTTTGCGTAACTCTTGGCAAACCCCATACCCGTCGAGTTTAGGCATCATGACATCCAAAACCACCAGATCCGGTTCCATATTGCGAAAAGTTTCGATCGCCTCTTCTCCATCGGCTGCCGTAACGACATCGTAGCCAATCATAGAGAGGCGGGTTTCCAAAATTCGACGAATACTGGCTTCGTCATCAACAACCAAAATTCTTTCTTTATGAGTTTCCAAGGAATTAAGGCTCCTTCTCGATCGCAAATTGATATTGTTTAAACGTAAAAGTTAGTGCGCCAAACACTATTTTTTGCCTAACTTGTTTTTCTAGAATATCCCCGATCGGTACGATCTCAATCGAGACAGCCTCAATTTTAAGAATGATTTCGGTAGTTTTTAAGGTTTGCTTAATTGTTAAGATTTGTTTTATTTTTCCAATTTGCGTTAAGAAAATCTGAGTGCGGTTAAATAGTGATAGAAAGTTTGCCCTCGATCTGCTATGGCTAAGGCGAAAACAATTTATGTTTGTAACGAATGCGGTGCGGAGTCTCCCCAATGGTTCGGAAAATGCCCCAACTGCAGTACCTACGGCGCTCTAGAGGAGGAGATCGTGCCGGCGGGAAACGCCAACAAAAGAACGGGATGGCAGTCTCAACAACAGTCAAATCGTAAAACCAAAGGAGTCTCTGAACCGCGCTCGTCACGGCGCTTCTCGGATATTTCTGATGCGGGAAAAATGCGCTTTCCTTCCGGCTATGGAGAGTTCGATCGCGTTTTGGGAGGGGGTGTGGTTCCGGGGGCATTAATTTTAATTGGTGGGGATCCAGGGATTGGCAAATCGACGCTTTTATTGCAAACAGCCAACCAATTAGCCAGAGAACGGTGTGTGTTATATGTAAGTGCAGAAGAGTCGGGACAACAAGTGAAACTCCGGGCATCGCGTCTGGGGGTAGGTCTTGAAGATATTCTCGAACCAGAACAGGCGGAGTCTAACGGTCATGGGCAGAAGTCCCAACAAACGGCAACAGCAGACAATCTCTATGTGTTGCCAGAGACGGATTTGGAGGAAATTCTCAGGGAATTAGAGTCGCTTAAGCCTAATGTTGCCGTGATTGACAGCATTCAAACCCTTTACTTTGCATCTCTGACTTCTGCTCCCGGTTCTGTGGCACAAGTCCGCGAATGCACTTCAGCCTTGATGCAGGTGGCAAAACGGGAGAATATTACTTTGCTCATTGTCGGTCACGTGACCAAGGAAGGCGCGATCGCAGGGCCGAGAGTCTTAGAGCATTTGGTTGATACCGTCCTCTATTTTGAAGGCGATCGCTATGCCTCTCATCGGTTGTTGCGATCGGTGAAAAATCGTTTCGGGGCGACTCACGAAATCGGCATTTTTGAAATGGTGGAAAGCGGATTACAGGAAGTAACCAACCCGTCGGAGTTATTTCTGGGCAATCGGGAGGAGTCGGCACCGGGGACGGCAACAGTGGTGGCTTGTGAGGGGACGCGACCGATACTATTGGAGTTACAGGCTTTAGTGAGTCCTACCAGTTATTCCTCACCTCGGCGCTCGACCACAGGAGTTGATTACAGTCGCCTGCAACAAATTTTGGCCGTATTAGAAAAGCGAGTCGGGGTACCTTTATCCAAGTTAGATGCCTATGTGGCTTCGGCGGGAGGATTAGTTGTCGCAGAACCTGCCGTAGATTTGGGGATGGCGATCGCGATTGTGGCGAGTTTTCGCGATCGCATTGTCGATCGCCGCACGGTATTAATTGGCGAAGTGGGATTAGGGGGACAAGTGAGGCTTGTATCGCAAATGGAACTACGATTAAAAGAAGCGGCAAAACTAGGGTTTAAGCGAGCAATTGTTCCTCACGGGCAGGCTTATGCCGACGATCTGGGCTTGGATGTCATTCCCGTGAATAAAGTCATCGATGCGATCGTGGCAGCAATTCCCCCGCAACCGCGTTTTGGTAGCACTCCCGAGTTAGAAGAAGAAGAAGAAGAAGAATTTGAGGAAAATTGAATTATTCTTGGGGGTCTCCGAAGCGATCGAGCAATTCCTCGCGGGATAATTGCAAAAGGAGAGGCGTAAATTCTTCTGAGGGGAGTTTCATGATGGGTTTGGCGATCGCAGCTAATTCTTCATCAATTTCCCCAAAACGAACTTGGAAAATATTTTCAATCAAACAGCGAGTCGCTTCTTCTCGACTTTCTTGTTTTCCTTGTTGAAGAAATTCTTCGCGAACTTCTGCCATTGCTTCTTCATACACTCGAAAGGAGAATAGCAAAACTTGACCCGTCCTTCCTACAAAAATAATGGGTGAAGAATGAATTTATTCGGAAGGATAAGAGATAGAGGAGAAAGATGAAGTATGAAAGAGAGGAATGCTCAATCCTTGATTCTTTTCTCCCAACTATCTACCCGTCAATGCCCTAATGACTCACTGGCTCGTCCAAACCGAACGACAAAGCAAACTCTTCCAAGCCATACTCGATCCCCAAGATTTTACAATTCTGTATGGCAATGAAGCATTTTGTCATTTAACCGGATCGATCGCTCCCAATGGGGAAATGAAAGCGCAAAATATATGTTTGTTCGATCTATTTGCCGATTTTGACGCGATCGCCCGAGAAAAACTCGATCGCTTGCATTTATTGCCTTTAGTCTTGCGAGATATTTACGGGATCGAACCCGATCGCTGGCGATCCCTCGAAGAACCGCAAACGGCAATTGTCAAAAGCAACCTCAGTCTCGAACCTCGCATCATTCAATTTTGGCTGCGATCGCAGTATCTCAAAGTCGAACGGATCGATCCCGATCTCGATGAATTTGCCGATATGAATTTGTCAGCAGGACACATCCCCTCTCAACAAGTTTTAGAGGAACAACTCGAACGGGAAAATTATCGCCTGACGGGTAAATTACTCTGGGAAGGATTGGATGTTACCGAAGAAGAAACCCTACGGAATTTAACCCAAACTCTGATTACTTCTCGCAATCTCATCGGCGATCGCGACACTTTTCGCACGGTTTCGGAGTTAATGCAATCGCTTTTTGGCGCTTCGATAACAGCAATTCTCACTCGTACCCAAGGAAGACTACAACTGTCGATTTGTCAGGGCGATCGCGTGGAAATGCTGGAAAACTTAACATCGGAGAGCTGGCAAGATTCCCACCTACAACGGGCAATTCAAGCCAAGCGCATTTGGAATGTTCCTCATTTACAAGCCAGTTGCACCTCGGCGATCGAAATAGAATTACGCCATCGCGGCTGTGAATCTTTACTTTTAATTCCTTTGTTCTGGGAAAAAGAGGTGCAAAATGACAGTCATTTGTTCGGTGCGGTTATTTTGGGCAGCGATCGCCGCGATCGGTTCGATCAAATCGATGCGACTCGCGCCGAAAGTCTGATTCCCACCCTCAAAACAGCGCTGCGTCAGGGCGATCGCGATCGTTTCAATCGGGTGCATCCTTCGGTGACATGGCGTTTCACCCAAGAAGCAGAACGGCGCAGCTTGGGACTCCCCCCCGAACGCATCGTGTTTAAAGGTGTTTATCCCCTCTACAGCATCTCTGATATTCGCGGCTCCTCTAAGATTAGAAATCAAGCCATTCAGAAAGATTTATTGGCACAATTTAACTTAGCCTTGGCGATCGCAGATGC
The DNA here is from genome assembly GCF_059821285.1 of Spirulina sp. LEGE 11439. NCBI lineage: Bacteria > Bacillati > Cyanobacteriota > Cyanophyceae > Spirulinales > Spirulinaceae > Spirulina > Spirulina sp. LEGE 11439. The sequence continues at coordinate 94,766 of NZ_JCAMRX010000016.1, read as the reverse complement.
CGCTTTAGTTGCGCGAGAAATTGCCTTTTTGCAACAGTTGCGAACGGATTTACTCGCCTATATGGATCGCCTTGCCAAACAGATTTGCGTTGAAGATGAAATGACCGCCCTAAAATATTTACAAGAACATATTGAGGTTTATTTTCCCTATTTTCGACAGTGCGGGGAGTTGGCGATCGTTGCCGTAGAAGCTTACGAGAAAGCATGCCAAAATACCCATCAATGTATCTACAGCGCTCGAGAAGACTACGATCGCGCCATCGGTCAAATTACAACTCACCTGCGAGACACATGGGAAAAATGGCAAAAACAAATGCAAGAGATTCTCCCTCATTACTGCGATGTCGAAGTGAGCGATGGGATTGATAGCATGCTCTATGTTGGTAGCGCGATCGCAAACCCATTTTCCCTCTTTCATCTCCACAGTTTGCGCTACGAGCAATTACGGGCGATTTGCGATTGCGCTCGTACTTGTTTTAAGATTCAAGACCGCGAGAATCTCCTTTTAGCAGTTTCTCATTTAGTCTTAGTTCAAGACACAACAGTGGATATTTTTCACGACGAAGGAACTGAAAGACTTTTTGATGTGATGGGAACGAAAGACACGCGTTATGAAATTGTTAAAAAGCGCATTGATAAAGGAATTGATGCCAAAAATGGGACTCGCATTACTCAACCCGGAATGTTGACGATCGCCTACTCAACCGAGCAAGAATGGTCGGAATATCATCATTATTTACGCTATTTAGTTCGGGAGGGTTGGATCGACTCTCAAATTGAGTCCGGCACGATCGAACCTTTACCCGGGGTGACGGGGTTGAAGTTTGCGCGAGTCACCATTCTCAAGCCCGATAAATAATAGATAATGCGATCGTCTATTATTGCACTGAATAACATGATAATTTATTTCACTCGTTTGAGACGATTGAAAATACGATGGGCTAATTCTTGTCCGATAATAGGTTTGCATACAAAATCATCACCACCGATCGCAAAAGCACGCTCTCGAGTCGTTGCATCGGTACTCATGCTGAGAAATAAAACGGGTAAATGCTGCCAATACGGATGGCTGCGTAGGACTTGACATAATTCAATGCCGCTAATATGAGGCATTTCGATATCGAGTATTAATAAATCTGGCACGATCGCCCCCAAAACGTCCCAAAATTGTCGAGGATCGTCCAATGTGGTCAGCTTAAATCTCCACGGATGCAGAAGAGAAGGCATGGATTTTAACAACTCGATATCATCATCAACAATCATGACTTTATATTCCGTGCGAGAATGCTGTAAAATCTGCCCAATTGATGCGATCGCTTGCTCGGGAGTCGCGGGTTCTCGGATAAAAAAATACCCTCCTCGACGGGCAACTTCTAAACGATCCTCAAAGGTATCGCGATCGGCAATCGTCAGAATGGGCAACGAAGGCGATCGCAACGCAATTTCTGAAATTTTTGATAGTTTTTCTGCTAAAGTTGGCAAATTTCCTGTCAATTCAGGAGATTCGAGAAAGGATAATTTGAACAAGATGGCATCGGGAAATTGAGGTGCAAAGGGATCGAGAAAAGGTCGAATTTGTCTGGGATGTAACGCGATCGCGGTGCGAATTCCTCTGGCTCTTGCCGCGATCGCTAAAGATTCCGTAAAATGAGTATCGTTGTCGGCAATTAATAATAAAGGCGCATTATCTAAACAATTGTCTGGCTGTTTTTTTTGGGTATTATTCTTGACAAACTCTTGTTTTAATGCTTCTAAGATATTAGGAAACTGAGACAATCGAGGATAATCACCCTGCAAAAAATACTCTAATTTCTGCGCCAATTGAGCGCCTTGTTCCAAACCAAAAATCCCTAAATTTCCCGCCAAGCTGTGAGCTGCCAATCTAGCTTGTTCTTGTTGTTTGGCGTTTAAAGAACCTGTTGCGATCGCATTGGCAACTCGTTCTAACAGTTCTAATTGTTCGCCGCTTTTTTGATGATAGTTTCCCCAAATCACGCCTAACTCTTCGAGATGTCTAATTTGTCGATCTGACCCGGTATAAATTTCTGATTCTAACGGCATTTTTAGACGATACCCGTGTCCTCGCACGGTTTCTATAAAGTCGCGAGGCGCTCCGGCTTGTTGTAGTTTTCGGCGCAAACCTTTCAGATGCGATCGCACGGTTGCTGGGGAAGGTTCTTCTTCGGCATTCCACAAACTCTCAATAATTTCGTGGACATCTAAAACGCTGCGATCGTGATGTAAAAATAATTCTAATAAAGTATATTCTTTGGCAGTAAGAGAGAGTAATTGTTGCTTATAAGTCACTTCCAGACTACAAGTATTGAGTTGTAAATCTCCCCAATGTAAAACCGAGAGAAAATTGCCATTTTCTCTTCGCAATAGAGCGCGAATACGAGCATTTAACTCTTCAAAATCAAACGGTTTAATGAGATAATCATCGCCCCCTGCATCAAGTCCTTGAATCTTATCCGTGCTGGTATTTTTTGCAGTTAAGAAAAGAATGGGCATCTGATAGCCATTTTCTCGGAAGTGCCGACACAAACGAATCCCATCAATATCAGGTAAGATAATATCTAAAATAATGAGATCGTAAGCATAAGTCGAACCATAAGTCCAGCCTTGTTCGCCATTCAAAACAGCATCAACAACATAGTTGTATTCTGTTAAGCTCCTTTTGAGAATTTCAATTAATATTTCATCATCATCAATTAATAAAATTCGCATAATCGATTCTGAATCTATAAATGTTGCCAAGCAAGTTGAATGCGAGCGCGGACGACAAGTTCGGGTTCGATCGCTTGCCAAGTTTGCAAATTTTGGCGAATTTGTTCGGCAAATATGGGTTGCTGGACTGCCAATCCTTGCAATCCTACGATCGCCGCATAACGTACAACCCATTCCACATCCTGCGAGACAATCATCAACGTATCGAGGACTCGAGTTTGTGCGGGTTCTCGTGATTCGGAAGAGAGTTCTGACCAGAGAATATTACCCAACCCTCGAGCGGCAGCGCGACGGACGCTAAAGGAAAAATCTTTTCGAGCGGCTTGTATCAGGGTATCCAGTCCTCGAGGATCGCCAATTCCGGCCAAGGCGCGGACTGCCCAAGCCCTTGCCCCGTAATTATAACCGTCGAGTTGTTCGAGGAGAGAAGAAACGGCTGGAATTCCCACATTAATTAAGCCTTCAACAGCAGCAACAGAAGCTCCGGGGTTATTGTAACCGAGAACCTCAATTAAAGTCGGAATGGCTTCTTTGTGGCACAAGTCCGCCAATGCTTCCACTGCGTCCAATAAACCTTCTGAAGAGTCAGCGAGATCGACCGCTTTAATATAATCTTGAACTGTTATGGGTTGTTGATTGTTAGTGATTAATTGTTGATTACTCATCGATCGCCGTGTATGGGTTATTTTTTAGGTGTTATTGATAACTGATAACTGATAACTGATAACTGATAACTGTTATAAAAGGGAATCCATTAACTCCATGACGCGAATATTATCTTCAGATAGTTGAAGAGATGAGGGAGAAATCTCTTGAAGATGAGATTCTAAAACACCTTTGAGGGCAATTAACTTGAGACTGTTTTCGGCTAGGGTCTCTGCGATCGCTTCGGCTGCGGGTAAATAGCCTACAGCCCCTAAGTCCATTAAAGCAGAACGGCGCAATTGTAGGCGATCGTCTTGCAGTGCCTCGATTAAACGCTGTCCGTATTTATTTTCTCTTGTCAGTTGATACAATGCCCGAGCGGCTGCATATTGAACTTTCTCGACGGGATGTTTGAGAAAAGGTGAAATTGCTACGATCGCTTCTGTTGCTTGTAATGTTCCCAATGCTTCGATAATGGCTTCGTAGGGTTGAACGAGATGAGGTTTTCCCGGTACGAATTGGGCCACTTCGACTCCTCCCTCGAGGAATTTGAGTAAGTGGGGAATGCAACTGCGATCGCCGATCGCTCCCAAGGCTTGAGCGGCAGACTCTCTGACATAAACATCATCACATTTTAAACAGCGCAAAAGTGAGGGGATGGCTGCTGTTGCTTTAAGTTTACCTAGGGCTTTGGCGGCATTGCGGCGTAAGGGATAGCCACCATCGGGAGTACGGCGATCTTCATCTTCGAGGGCTTCAATTAATGCTGCGATCGCTTCTGTTTCTCGCACCCGAAATCTTCCTAGCCACCAAGCGGCATAGTAACGCAAACCCGTATCTGCTTTTTGCTTCAGGTTGGCGATCGCTTTTTCAATCGTGAGGGGTTCGCCATCGGGAGGTGTTAAATTTTCTTCACCAAAATATTCTTGCATTATTCAAGTATCAGTTAATTTAAGGAGAATCAAAAAGCATCGTATTCATGTAGCGATCCGCCCAAGATTCTCCAAAAGAACGTTCTAATACTCGCCGAGTTTTGTCATTTTGACGCTGCTGGCGGCAATAATAATTTTGTCCTTCGAGAACTTCTGCGATCGCTTCTGAATTCGATAAGGGGATGCTTTCCCGGGCAATTTGGCAGTGTAGGGACAAAAAGCGATCCACTCGTTCTAAAAACGCTTCTTCTTCTGACTCGCCAACGGGACGCACGAATAAGCAAAACTCAGAAAAAATATGAGCCCATTCCGGTAACACTCGGGGTTGTGAAAAAGTCGTGTCGGGTAAATCCGCCAACCCTCGACGGTATGCTTCCGACAACGACCGATCGCGAGTCATTGGAGAAAGATCCGCGATCGCTGCACTCACGCCTTTCGTGCTGCCCACAATATCCGTTCCAAATACAGGCAAGGGATAATGTACGCGGGGAAACATTACGCAATGTAAAATATCAACCCGGTTTCCCACCCGTGCCAACTCTAAATGTAACTTGCGAAACTGAGGTGTTTGATAGCAACGATTTTCAATAACGATTTTTTCTGACTCCAAACCGCCTTCTACATAACCCAAATCTTCGGGGATAAGATAAGGCGATAAGGTTAGTGATTCCCGCCATCGGGATTCAATACAATCTGCGAGCTTGCGAACCAAAATATGTTGGCGTTCTCTTAAAGAATAATGAAGTAAATTTACCATTTTCTAGGGATGTATTCTGAGAAGAAACAATCGGATTCAAGCGATCGGAAGCAAAAAACTAATTTTTACTTTTACTCTCATCCGTACAACCTCTCAGAATTTTAACTCATAGTGCTTTCTTTTGTTCCGAGAGGATAAATCTCAATAACAATTGAATTGTTTATCTGAGATTGACTCTACTTTTCCGCCATCTTGCGATCGCACCTCCAATTTTTTCGCATTAACGCAAATTTGTCTAAATTTGACTTGTTTTCAGACGAGGGTGATGCTAGCAATTTTACCGCCTTGGCGATCGATCTGTTGGAGTTTGCTTGATAACTCTTCACAAGGAACGAGAAAAATATCAATCGGCTGGTTGTTATGGGGATAGCGCGATCGTTTTAATCCTGAAACTTCAAGACGATAAAAACGCCGTTCCGAACTCATCCTCTTCCCTTTAGGGTCAGAGGAAATGCGTTCCTCAGAAAAATGATGCGTGGGAGAGCGATAAGCCCATCCTTCCAGACTGCCCGAAGGAATGACAATCGCTGAGGCTCGGTTTTCTGCGAGTTCGTTGACCAATCGAGCCTCACTGCCTTCAAATTGAGCGCGATCGCTATTGGCATAACCGCGATAGAGGCGAAACATCCTAGTGAAACCGACGGTTCTCTGGCCGTGCTGGCTGGCAAAACTTCGATAGTACGGTACGATCGCTTCCCCAAAACTGTCTGCATACTCCACCGAATTAATATAAGAATCAATATCAGCTTCAAAGCCTTCTTTCTGATAGCGATCGAGGTGTTCGGTTACTTCGGATTTGTCGTAGGGAGCGCGTCCCAATAAATGCTTGAAATTCAATTCGACTACGCGAGTTTGCAAATTGCCGTACAAGAATTTTGATTTGTAGAGTTCTGACTTGGCGATCGCCCGCACGAATTCGCGAACGTTTAAAGCGCCATTATATAAATGACATTCACAGTTCGTTAGGCGTTCGGATGCCATAATATAGTCATTGCCGAGAACCTGACGATAAGTTGCTTTAATTACAGCTTTAACATCCTCTTGACGACTATGAGGATGCAATTCGATGGGTTTATGTTCGCTAAAAGCAGTCGTACCAAGACGAGAAGCTGCTACTGTAATGGTCACGAATTTTCCTCTCTCATAATATTCTCCCCAAAATCTTCCTCTAGACAAGGCTCAATTGCTGAAAATATCGATGCGGCGATCGCTGCGTTTCTCTTGTTCTTCCTAAAATATTGCTCGGAACGAGAGAAAACAGTTAACCTTTTGGCTCAACCGCCTTCTGCCATTCCGAGCAAGAGAAAACCCTAGCTCAGGGCATTAATAGCATAGTCAATGTAGGAGTTGGCTTCAACAGCAGGTTGTCCGCTCAATCCATGATTGGCTTTGATGTAGCTGAGAGCTTCAATAAACCAACTGGGAGATAATTCAAAGCTGCTGTTGATTTCATCCAATCCAGCAATGAGGTATTCATCCATCGGACCGGTACCGCCAGAAACGAGGCAGTAGGTGACCATCCGCAAGTAATAGCCGATGTCCCGTACGCACTTGGCTTTACCTTCAGGGGTAGAAGCATAGGTCGGCCCCTGCATCGTGGTGGTGTAGGGGAACTTTTGGTAAACGGCATTAGCAGCACCAGAAGTTAAAGCTGCAGCTTTAGCACTCAGGTTTTTAGCCGCTTCTAAGCCGGCACTAGCACGATTAAAACGACCAAAAGCAGTTTGAACTTCCGAACCGCTTAAGAAACGTCCTTGAGAATCAGCGCTTGCAACAGCTTCAGTCAGGGGAGTTTTCATGGAAAAATTGACCTCTTTAACAATGGTTTGCGAAAAATGTAAAAGAATTTAACAAGTTCTTAACTTGATTAAATAGCAGGCAAATTGCCGGAATATCTCAAAATCGAGAGGCAATCTAAGCAACTGCAGCTGCAGCGCGATCGAAGTAGCTCGCAATTTCAGCCATGAGAGCGCTGCAATCTCCGGAGGTGATACCGGATTTGTCGTTAGCGATCGCAACAGCAGCTTCTTTCATTTTGCTGACACCAGCAGCAACGGAAGCACCGGGGGTTCCTAATGCCAAATAAGTTTCGCGTAAACCATTCAAGCAGCGATCGTCTAAAACGCTTGCATCGCCAGAAAAGATAGCGTAGGTTACATAACGCAAGACAATTTCCATGTCCCGCAAGCAAGCAGCCATGCGACGACTGGTGTAAGCATTTCCACCGGGCGCGATTAATTGAGGCTGTTCGGCAAACAAAGCGCGAGCGGCATTGGTGACGATGGCAGAAGCATTACTGGTAATGCGATTAACCGCATCCAAACGCTTGTTGCTATCTGCAACCATTGCGCTGAGAGCATCGATTTGATCTGCGCTGATATAAGCGCCCCGAGCGTCGGCTTGGGAAACGACCCGCGTAAATGCGTCAAACATTAAAGCATCTCCTAAAACTTGACTGAATAGTAATTTGATTCAGTTTTTTATGAACCAAGATTATTGAAACAAATCAAACGTGCAGATTTTGTGCAGTTTTTTGTAATCTTCTTAAACATTAATGGCGTTTTGTAACGAAAATTTAACAATTGTCATTTTTGTCAAAGTAATGGGGAAAGTTTCCCTCTTTCCCCATTACGCCATTATCCTTTTAGGCCTGCCTTATCTTGGCTGTATTCTTCAATTTCCACTTTGACGGGTTGGGCGCGCCAAATTTCCGTTGCGTATTCGCGAATGGTGCGATCGCTGGAAAATTTACCCATGCGTGCGGCATTGAGAATAGACATTTTCGTCCAATTTTTGCGATCTTTATAAGCCGCGCTGACTCGGTCTTGGCATTCAATATAAGCGCGGAAATCTGCCAAGAGCATATATTGATCGTGATGAAGCAAGGAATCCAGCAAGGGCTTGAATAACTCGCGATTACCATAGGAGAAATAACCCGAGGCAATGCGATCGAGGGTTCCTTTTAACTCCAAATCGCGATTGTAATACTCCATGGGGTTATAACCAGCGGCCTTCATTTCTTTAACTTCCTGTGCGGTTAACCCAAACAAGAAGAAATTCTCGGCCCCGGCTTCCTCGCGAATCTCGATATTCGCACCATCGAGCGTGCCGATAGTTAAGGCTCCATTCATGGCAAATTTCATATTTCCGGTTCCCGAAGCCTCTTTCCCTGCCGTGGAAACCTGTTCTGAGAGTTCTGCTGCTGGATAAATACGCTGTCCGAGAGAAACGTTGAAGTTTGCCATAAAGACCACTTTTAAGCGTCCTCGTACATCGGGATCTTTATTAACCACTTCACCGACGGCATTGATCAACTTAATCACCAACTTGGCCATGAAATACCCCGGTGCTGCTTTGCCGCCAAAAATAAACGTGCGCGGTACAACTTCCATATCGGGATTGTGCTTAATGCGGTTGTAGAGGGCAACGATGTTGAGTACATTTAACAATTGCCGCTTGTATTCGTGAATGCGCTTCACCTGCACGTCAAACATGGAATTGGCATCCACTTCAATATTATTGTGCTTCCAGATATAATCGGCGAGAGCTTGCTTATTGGCTTGTTTGATTTCTTGCCAGCGAGCGTGGAAGACCGGATCTTCGGCATAAGCCTCCAGTTTCCGCATCTGGTCTAAACTTTTCAACCAACCATCGCCGACTTTTTCGGTAATCAGATCGGCTAACTTGGGATTGCACAATAAAATCCAACGACGAGGGGTGACACCATTGGTTTTGTTGACGAATTTTTCCGGCCAGAGTTTGGCAAAATCTTTCAGGGTATCGCTTTGCAGGAGTTGGGTATGTAAAGCGGCTACCCCGTTAATGGCATGGGAACCCACGCAGGCTAAATGCGCCATCCGCACGGATTTTTCGTCACCTTCTTGAATGATAGACAAACGCTCGAGGAGTTCGGGTTCATTGGGAAACCACGTACTGACATCTGCCAAGAAGCGATGATTGATTTCGTAGATAATTTCGAGGTGACGGGGCAGAATATAGCTGAATAAACCGACAGACCAACGCTCTAAGGCTTCGGGGAGGAGGGTGTGGTTAGTATAAGCAAAGGTCTTTTGCGTGATATACCAAGCCTTATCCCACTCCATATCGTGTTCGTCTACCAACAGGCGCATCATTTCGGCAATACTGACGGCGGGGTGAGTATCGTTGAGTTGGATGGAAAAATGCTCGTGCAGGTTGTCGAGACTGGGATGAAGGTGCAGGTGATTGCGAATGATATCTTGTAGGGATGCCGAAACGAAGAAATATTGCTGTTCTAAGCGCAACTGTCGGCCTTGAGGGGTGTTGTCGTTGGGATAGAGAACCTTGGAGATGGTTTCCGAGGACATTTTGCTGGCCACTGCGCCATCGTAGTCTCCTGCGTTAAAGGCATCGAAGTTAAAATGCTGGTCTTCTCCGGCTTCCGATCGCCATAACCGCAAAGGGTTAACGGTGTTGGTGTTGTAACCGGGGACGGGGGTATCGTAGGGAATGGCGGTGACGGTGCGATCGTGTACCCATGTCACTTTGGGGCGACCGCCTTCGTCGTGATAAACTTCCGTGCGACCGCCATATTTAACTTGTACTGTGGCTTCGAGGCGGGGAATTTCCCAAGGATTGCCATAACGCAGCCAGTTATCGGGGATTTCTGCTTGCCAGCCATCGCGGATCTGTTGGTGAAAAATACCGAATTCGTAGCGAATGCCGTAGCCGATCGCGGGAATTTCGAGGGTGGCAAGGGAGTCGAGGAAACAGGCGGCCAAGCGTCCCAAACCTCCATTTCCCAAGCCGGGATCGTGTTCTTGTTCGATGATTTCGTCGAGGTCGAGACCCGCTTCTTTTAAGACTTCGCGGATTTCATCATCAATGCCCAAGTTCACGAGATTGTTGCCCAAATGCCGCCCCATGAGAAATTCGGCGGAGAGATAGCAAACTACCTTGACATTTTGTTCGAGGTAGGTATCGCGGGTGTTGATAAACCGATGCAGGAGGCGATCTCGCACTGTATAAGCCAGTGCCATATAGAAATCGTTAGGAGTTGCCCATTTCTGGTATTTTCCTTGTCCATAAAACAAATTATCGGCAAAGGCACGTTTGAGGGTTTCCAAACTCATGCCCGTGCGATCGTCTTCTACTTTTATTTGAATGTTCTGGGGAGATGAATTTGTCTGAACCACGGGGTCACTCCGCTCCTATAGTAGTTTTTCTGTTTGGTATTGTGACCCCTGTTCTCCTCAATCCCCCCACTTCTTAATAAAATTGTCGCGATCGATCTCCAATGGCGAATCAAATTCGCGATGCTTCGACCTGTTGTTAGTCCACATTCCACCAGCCAAAACCCGGGCCGATAAAGCGGATGGTAATCCAAGCGGCGGCGAGCAGACCAATTCCGAGCCAACTGCCTCGAGTGGTCCATTTCATAAATTGGTCGGCTTGATTTTTGGTGATGGGAATCCACGGCAGAATATTTTTGTCTTTGCCGTATTTATCTCCGAGTGCTTCCTGACGGCGTTTTGATTCACCCATGATCTGTTAGTTGTCTCCCAAGATATAGAGTGTGTATGGAAATTATGATAGCGTTCCGAGTCAATTGCTCGTGCAACAAATCGTGAAGCATCTAACGACAAATTTTTATGACTCAATCCGACTTGCTCGCTTTGGCCAAACAGGGACATCCTCAAGCGATCGCAACATTACTGACCCGTCAATTTCAACCCAAGGGAATTACTGTGGAGGTCACATTGCACGAAGATTGTTTGTATCTGGCGATCGCAGCCCCCCGAGTTCCCAAGCAAACCACGTTTAGCACTTATATCCGCGAATCCTTCAGCAAACTTGCTCCCAAAGGGATCGATCGCATTGAAGTCTTGGGGTATCAACAAGGGGATTCTCAGCCAACGTGGCACAAGGTATTTTCCTTGATATCTCCTTTAACTTCTCCGGTGTCCCCAAGACCCTCATCCTTATCTCAAAAACCGTTATGGTTGCAATGGACGCTCGCTAATCTCAAGGGAATCTTAGTTTTTGTTATCTTGCAGCACATCTTTTGGTTTTTAGGCGTTATTCCTCAACTCTATCGCTCTACGACCCTCGGACTTTTTGGCAGTACTCTCCTCATTGCGATCGTTCAATCCTCGTTTTTACAAAAACGACTTCCTCTTGGGGGTTGGTGGCTGCCGGCCACTCTTGGAGGCTTGGGGGTGGGGGCGATCGCTAATCCTGTTTTATCGCCTTTATTTGATATTGGGATAACGATTGTTGCCAGCACTCTCATGCAGTGGTGGGTGTTGAGGAAATTTCTCCGACAGGATTTACTCTGGATTTGGGGAAATTTAGGCGGGTTGGTCGCGGGGGTTGGGATTGGCTCTATTGTTGTGAAGGTTTTGACGATTGCGAGTTCTGTGGAGGCGATCGCAAATTGGCAGTTAACTTTAGCGATCGCGTTTGGATTTCTTGCCTTTAGCTGTATTCAAGGGGCTACCATTGCTCGCTTGTTGCAGAATCCCAAACGCGGAAAAATGCCACCGCGATCGCGCAAAGATGCTGGCTTTGCGACCCTCTGGGGTTTTGCTGTTGCCTTCGGTTTTTTGCTCTTCATTACCCTTGCAGAGATGGGAGGATCGGGTCTGGATGCTTTATTAGGACATGGATTCTATGGATGCGTTGTTGGTTTGGTGGCGGGGGGATTGCAATTTTGGCTTCTCCAACAAAAATTAAGGAAAACTACTGCCATCTCGGGCGATCGCTGGATCTGGGCAACGATGACCGGATATGCTCTCTTTTTTGGGTTGTCGGGACTGGTGGGAATGAATTTGGATTTCTTTGCTCTTTTTTTGGCAGGAGGTGGGGCGATTGTGGGGACGGTGCAATGGTGGTGGGTTTTGCGAGGACGACTGCCACGATCGCACTGGTGGATTGCCGCGATGAGTTTGGGGGGGTTGCTGACGGGATGGAGTCGTAATGGTTTAAGTGGGGGTTTAATTGCGGCGGGAATGATGCTTTGGTTGTTGCGGAAACGATCGGATTTGAGCAAGGAAATCGGCGATCGCTAATCTTAATGCGTGTTACAACTGCGATGCGATCGCGGGAAAAGTTAAAGAAATATGGAGTTATGGCGAGTAATGTAAAGTTTCCTATTGTTTGTGGCGCGATCGCTCAAAGGAATTGCTAGTATTTTTCCTACTTGAAGCAAAATTATCAATATTTTGTGGCTTTATAGTTGTTCGTACTTCTTCAAAATCTACTCACAAATTGAAAATGAGACATTATCAAGAACAATGGATTGATGAATGGTGTATGGAGAACGGTTGGACGGAGTTATATCGAGAGCGATCGGGGAATTATTGGGCGTTTCCTCCAAATGCGGTAATGCCTCAGCCGATTCCTACTTCTATTCTCAAAACAATTAAGACACATAAGGGATGGTGCTGGCAAGAACAAATAGTCATCGGCACTGCTGTACTCTCTACGTTAGGCAGCATTGGCTTAAGTTTTCTGTTTAAATGTCCCATTCCTTTAGTTTTTGCTTTTGGGATCGGTGCAGTTTCTTCAGCATTACTGGAAATGGACTAAAGAGAGTTTAATCGTTGTTAATTTGGAGAGCGATCGCATTGTTTAGCGATCGCTTTTTTCGAGATTAAGTCTCATCGGGATCGATACCGTTTTCTCGCAGCAAACGAGCGAGGCGATCGGCTCTTTCTCGCTCCTGTTGTGCGATTTGGCGCTCCTGTTGTGCAATTTCACGTTCCTGTTGTGCAATTTGGCGTTCCTGTTGGGCTACTTCTTGGGGGAGTAAAATCAAATTGAGATCGCGATCGTAAAAGCGCAACCATGTTGCTGTTTCTCGGGTTAAGGTTCCTTCCCACGTTCCCAACCACAAGCCCAAACTTTCACACCACAACCATCCTCTCTCGTCTGGCGCGATCGCTTCGTAGCGTTGATTTCTTTCTAAATGCCAGCCTTGTAAGGATTCGCGATCGAAAGGATTATAAACAAAGTAATCTTGCGTTCTGAAAGTTTGTTCGTACAGTCGCTTTTTATTACCGATATCTTCGCTTGCGGTCGAAGCAGACATGAGTTCGACAATCACATCAGGATAACGCCCTTGTTCTTCCCAGACAATCCAACTGCGACGTTCTAGATTACCATCCACATCTAGCACGACAAAAAAATCGGGTCCGCGAAAATCTCTATTTCGCACCTGTTCGCTACTGTAATAGATGAACATATTCCCGCCAGCGAAATAGTTTTCTCGTTCTTGATAGGTTTGATGGATAGAGTCGATCAGAACATTCATGGCGATGCGGTGGCGGTTGCTTTCCAAGGGTTCTCCGTCGTCGTAAGGTAAATCTGTGGGGGGTGTTGGGTGGGTTTCCTCATTGAGGGGTTGAGTTTGCGGGGGGTGTTCTTGAATTGATTCGACTGGCATGGTGGCATTCTCTCGAGGCGATCGGGCAATAACAAGGCTTTTTTATCGTATCGCTTTTTTCGGGGAAAGTTTGGATATGAATACGATATCAATATGATGATCGTTGAAAATGCAAAATTTTCTATAAAAAAAAGTTTTTGTTTTAACAACTATTTTTATCTTTTGCCAAAACAAGAGAGGTTAATTCAAAACCTCTCTTGTTTTAGGTTAAGTTAGAAACAGCACATATTTGCCTGTAATACTCTAGAGAATTCCCAGTTCTTTGCACCGAACCAGGATTGTTAGAGCAGCCGCAGTTATTTGGGCGACAAAAAGTATGGCTGCGATTCGATTATTTGGCATTCGATTATTTAGCATTTTTGTCTCTCCAATGAATTTACATTTGTAACCTTAGAGAGAAGATCGGAAAATTTTGACTCATATCAGAATGAGTTTGAATATTAATCTATGCTCGATCTTCTTTCTGGAGATGGGCATTTTTTTTGCCTTTCTCTCCCAAACTGTGGATTATACTGGGGAGTATGAAAAAAATACTCTGAAAATTATTTTTATATTGGTATTTTATAGTTGGTATAAGTCTTGAGGGACAAGGATCTCAACTGTCAGTCCCCGACAAAGATGTAGCCTGCAATTGCTTTCTTGGCGCAACTAGAGACCTGTCAGGATGGTGAATCTACTTTGCTCAAAGTTGCTCAAAGTTGCTCAAACGGGATGGAGTCGTAATGGTTTGAGTTGCTCAAAACCATACCTTACGGGTCTTTCAATTTACTTGTCTCCAGAGTCTATCGTAAGACTGGGTTTTTTCTCCCAATGCCATTAATTAGCGATCGCCTTCTCCTAAAAAATGATAGGATTAGAAAGAATGTTCTCCTTTTCACGCTATGGTCAACCTCTCCCCAAAGCAGAAAACTCCTTCTCCAAAGGCGGAGAATCTGCCGACAATGTACGATTTACCGAGCGAATTTCCAGAGGAACCCGGTTTGCCAGACCTTTTTCATTGCTTCCAACCTGTCCTATTGAGCCAAACCTGTCGATCGCCTCTCTACTCGAGAGAAAATTATTTAGTTGCCAGTGACTTTAATATCTACTACGATCGCGAACATACATTGTGGCACAAGCGACCGGATTGGTTTGTCGTCTTGGGGGTCGATCGCGGCACGCAACAGCGAGAGTTGCGCTGGAGTTATGTTATTTGGCAAGAATTAGTCAACCCGTATTTGGTAGTAGAGTTATTATCCCCCGGCACCGAAGCAGAAGACTTGGGACAAACCGAACGAGAACGCGATCGCCCTCCGACCAAATGGCAAGTATACGAACAAATTTTACAAATACCGTATTATGTCATTTACGATCGTTACGAGAATCAATTGCGAGCCTTTCATTTGCAAGGCAATTTTTATCAACCTGTAGCACTCCCCGATAATCGTCTCTGGTTGGAAGAATTAGGCCTAGGTTTGGGATTATGGCAAGGAAGCTATGAAAGCATTGAGGGTTTATGGTTGTGCTTTTATGATGCTTCGGGAAATTGGATTCCAACTCCTGACGATCGCGCCGAACAAGAGCGAGAACGTGCCGAACAAGAGCGAGAACGTGCCGAACAAGAGCGAGAACGTGCCGAACAAGAGCGAGAACGCGCCGATCGTCTTCGACAATTACTCCTCGAAAATGGCATCGATCCCGATTCTCTACCCGATAATAGCTAAGTCAACAAGGGAAGAGGAATCGCGATCGCCATTCTCTTCCCTCAATTGCAGCGAAGTTGTTTAGAAAGTAAAAGTCGTTCGCAGGGTAATAATACTCGCTCCCGACTCAATTTGATTAGGACTGGGGAAAAAGATAATCCCCGGAGTAATCGAGACATAATCCGTAATGGGGTAGCGATAAAAGATCTCCAAGTGATAGGGAACCGTACTGTTCCGGAAAGTCAGAGTCGGCGCATCAAAACCCGCAACATAGGGTTGCGCTCCAACGAAAACCCCTAATAAGGCATTATCTTTAAATAAATCGGGGAAGGCGACTCCTAAACCATAAGTCCAAATCTCATAGTTTCCGGCTTCCACTGCTGGCGCGTGAGCATCGATATAGGTAAAAAAGCCACTGAGAGACACCGCATCGCTAATTTTCCAAGCCATTTCAATCCCGTAAGCATTAGTAATTTTAGGGATCGTTGAGCCAGATGATGCGGTATTGGAAAGGGCGCTTCCTACCACTCCTTGACTGCCCAAACCTCCCATATCAAATACGGCGGTATTGCTGGGATGATAGCCGTGATTGTAAGTGAGACCAATCGAGAGATCGTCTGTCACGTCAAAATCCAACTGGGCTAACATGGCATAGTCCCCCCCGAAGAGACCTTCTCTATTTTTCGTGCTTGACGGACCCGCGAGATAGCCCACGGATAGACGTGCAGGTCCGAGGAAAGATTCCAGAAAATCTAAGTCGAAGTTGAAGCCAACCCCTGCACCGCCACCAATGCGATAAATGGGGTTGCGAGATGCAAAAGTGGATAATGCTCCATTACCTCCGTCATAATCTTCAAAATAGGGGTTCAAGGTAGGAACAAAGTCACTCCAAAGTCCGCCATTGGCGAAAACATAAGCATGAATATCCTCTCCAAAAGGCCGAGAATAGGAAACAGAAAAATTGTTAGTTTCAAAGGTGGGGGTATTGAAACCAATATTGAAAGTTTGCGTTGTTTCCCCGGTTAAAGAGTCTGCACCAGTTACACTAACTCCCGTTAATTCGTTGGCATCTTCCAACATCGCCAAATTACTAATATCAAAGCGGATGGTGAGCAGATCTTCTCCCGTAAAACTCGTTCGCAGCCATAGTCGTCCCTTTCCTCCAAAGACGGCATTTGCACTATTATTATCTGTCAGCCCAGCCAATTCAATGCCGTTTAATGTTCCCCGAGAGAGGAAGACGGGATTTTGATTAATGGCGAGATCGCTGAAGGCAAAGGTTACTTCTCCGGTAAGTTTGGTGGTTGTGGAAAATTGATGGTCTTCGAGGTTAATAATCCGGGCTTCGAGATCGTCAACGCGGGTTTTAAGGGTATTTAAGGTGGCGGTTTCTCCTTGTAGGATGGCTTGAAAATCAGCCCATTCGTCTTGTTGTACAAAATCTTCGGTGACTTGAGCCAGTATCCCTTCTATGTTTTGCAGGCAGGCATTGAGGGCGGCGGCTAGTTCGTAGCGAGTGAGGGCGCGATCGCCGCGATAGGTGCCGTTGGGATAGCCCTGCAAGCAGTTGTAGCGTCGTATTAGGTCGTCTAAGGCTTGATAGGCCCACTCTTCGGGGGAAACATCGCCAAATTGTTCGGCTCCTCCGGCTTGTTGTTCGAGTGCCTGTTTTAAAAGCCAATCTTCTTTGATGCCATCATATAAATCTTGCTCTCCTTGCTCGTCGTTGGACAGGGTGGGTAAATCGGTTGCTGAGGTAGACGATGAGGGTAAGGTGTATTCTTGTGCGATCGCTGGACTTAAAGGAAGTAACAACGCAGACAGGGCGAGACCTGTAAGAATACGATGAGTTCTGAACATTTGGACAACCTCCCCACACTTTGGATCTAAAATAGCCCCTGAATTATGGCAAGGAAATGTCAAGATTTAGTCAAGATTTTGGAAAAGTTATTATTTTGAATGCAATGGGTGCAATATTTATATGGCGATCGCTCAATCGATACTGGAATGAGTGAGGAATGTAAGGTTTTGGCGGCGATCGCGGCTTGGTGATTTTCTCCTCAGCCGAAATAACAAATCTCTTCGATCGCTTTACTCAACAGATAGTTTGAGAAGGAAAGCCAATCTGGTCTGGATTGATTCAAGAAGGGACGATCTGCTTTTGGTAACGCTTGCGACTTAAAAACAATAGCCAAAAGGCACTCAACAATAAGAGAACAATATCGCACCTTAAAAGCAGTAAACTCCAACGAGGAATACTAATAAAACGAGGAACAAAGTTGGCTAAGACAACCCAGATTAATAGACCGACTCCGAGAATTTTTTGCCTGTCAATATAAGCCTGAGAATGAGAAAAATGTCGCCAAAATAAAGGGATTAAAATATATAGTAACACTAGATCGTAATAATTGCCAAATCCCAAAATGAGAGAGAAAATTAAGAGAATTCCAAAAATATCTTCAGAGAGGATTTGTTTGCGAGATGTCCAGAGAAATAGTGTCAAAATACATCCTAACAATAATAAATTGGGCAGCGCAAAACCCGTGAGGAGATAAATGAAATTTTGTAAGCGCGTTTGACCATACCATCCCAAACGATTGAAGGATTGTGATTTATACAGTTTTAAAGCAGATAGCCAATGATTTGTTAAGCCGATGGGATTATCGATCGCTAAGGGAACAATACACAATGCGATCGATGTCGCCACAGCAACGCCCAAAATCCCCCAACAACCTTCTAAAGCAAACCAAAGAAAAATAAGTACGCATAATTGAGGTTTAATCGTTGCAACCCCTAAAAACAAACCCGATATTACCCATCTTTTGCGACGATAAAAATACCATCCTCCCATCAAAGCGGCTCCAGCAATTAAACTGGTTTGTCCCATCCAAATCACTTCGGAAGTAAAGGGAGCGCCAATAATCAAAGTGGGAACATACCATCTCAGCCCTAAATCCTTTTTTGAGGCTTGAATAAAATTAATGCTAAAATAGACGATTAGACCTAAACAAATGAGGTTTAATAATGTAAAAATAATCTTAGCTTGTTCCCACGGAAATGAGCCGAGAAACATCGCTAAAAGTGAAATTTGGGGAGGGTAAGCAAAATCATAAATGCGATCGCTTGCTGGCAATCCTGTAACGACTTGCAAAGCCAGTGAAGGATCGTAAGCATTTGTGCCTCCAAGCCAAAGTTTTCCAGCGATGTAAAGAAAGCGCATATCGAATTGACTCCCTAAAGGTGCGCTTCTTCCCCATCCAAGAATGCCAAATCCCAACAAAAAAAGGACGCTAGATGATAATAAAACAATCCGAAAGATAGGATTCCTTAAAAGGCGGTACATTGTTACATAGGTGCATCTTAAGTTTTGCAACAACACTAAAATTGGAAGCGAAAACCTTAATTCTACTGTTGTCTCAATTATCGATTTACAAATTTGAGATGCACCCTGTTACATAGCCGGCTTATTTTATTCTAAAAAAGAATTTTGTTAGCGGCGAATTTCACTCATTCTACCATGACCATTGCCTCATATTTATTCGCAATTTCTGCGACAGTCACTTGTTCGTAATATTCAAAAGGCTGGTGAATCCAAGGATTATCGGGAAGATAACTGACGTAATAATCTGGCGCGATCGCGGAACAGTTTTTATACCAAAGAACACTTGTACGAATCTCTTCAATCTCTGCACAATTCTCTTGCAGCCATTTCACTGACTCGATCAAACTCACCCCAGAATCTACCAGATCGTCCACCAATAGCACTCGACTCCCCAAGGAAGGCATGGTCATGGAAAGATGCTGAGAAAAGGAAATCTCGCCGCGAATGCGATTTTCTTCCCCGTGATAGGAAGCAGCCGAGAGAATGGCTAGGGGGCGATCGTACAAGCGACACAGTAAATCTCCAACGCGCAACCCTCCTCTCGCAAGGCAAACAATACTATCAAACTGCCAACCCGATCGGTAAACTTTCGCAGCTAAGCGTTCAATGGTTTCGCGGTATTCCAACCAAGACACATACATTTCTGGCATAGGGTAGATGGGGATTGAGGGACTAATAATGTTACGACTTATGAAGTTATGGCTCATTTTACGGCAAAAATCTGCTAACTGGGAACTTTTCCTGCTAAAAAGGAGCGTTACAACACTGGAGTCACGATCGTGAATGATGTTTCGAGTCCGAAGAACGAAGGCGAAACCCTTCACCCCCCCGCAACAGAAACGCTAAAATTTACGACTAAATTAGCGTTTGGTGCAGGAGATTTAGGTCCCGCCGTAGCAACAAGCATACTGGTTTTTTTCTTGTTGTATTTTTTTACCAATGTAGCCGGATTATCGGCCGGATTGGCGGGTCTCATTTTAGCAATCGGCAAAATTTCCGATGCGATTAACGATCCCATTATGGGGCTTTTAAGCGATCGCACTCGCACAGTTTGGGGCCGGCGCATTCCTTGGATGTTAGGTGGAGCAATTCCTTTTTGCTTATTATTTCTCTTGCAATGGGTGGTGCCTCAATTTAGCAGCAATCCCGATCTCAATAAATGGTATTTATTCGCCTATTACATTACGATCGGCATTCTTTTTAATTTAGCCTATACCGCCGTTAATTTACCCTATACCGCACTCACGCCAGAATTAACTCAAGATTACAACGAACGCACGGGTTTAAATAGCTTTCGCATGGCTTTCTCCATTGGCGGGAGTATTTTTGCTTTATTTTTGGCAAACATAGTTTTTCTATCTTATGATGACGCTCCTCTGACTCAATATTTCCTGTTAGGTTCAGTAGGTTCTCTAGTGGCAGCGATCGCAATTTTGTGGTGTACATTTCGTATTCAAGAACGGGGCGCACAACCTTTAATCGCTTATCATTGGCGTAAAATGTTAGGGAGAGTACTGGCCTTTGTCGGTTTATTCTTCATCCTTTTTATTGGTATTGCCTTACAAGGAGGGTATTTTAATCTATTTATTAACATTTCTAGCTTATTTTTAGGAGGCTTGATTGCGGCCTTTGGTTGGACATTAATTTTCTCCCAACCGGAATCCCATTTAGTGGATGACAATGCCATCAAAGCGCGATCGTTCTCTCAAAGCGTTCCCACTATTCCTTTTACCGAACAATTAAAGATTGTTTTTAGTACCAAACCTTTTCTCTACGTCATTGGTATTTATTTATTTTCTTGGCTGGCCATTCAGCTTGTTGCCTCCATTTTAATCTACTTTGTCGTCAGTTGGATGGGCATGAAAGAGGGAGATTTTTCTCTCGTTGCTATTGCTATCCAAGGAACCGCCTTAATGATGCTTTTTGTTTGGAAAAAAATTAGCGATCGCGTTGGCAAAAAAACCGTTTATTTCTTAGGGGTATCCATTTGGTTAGTTGCACAAGCAATTTTCTTCTCCATCCAACCCGGTCAAGTTGGCTTATTATATTTCTGTGCGGTTTTAGCTGGACTTGGAGTGTCGGTCGGTTATTTAATTCCTTGGTCGATGATGCCAGATGTTATCGAATGGGACGAGTTAAAAACAGGTCAAAGACGAGAAGGTATTTTTTATGGATTTATGGTTCTGCTGCAAAAAATAGGTTTGGCCTTGGCGTTATTAATGGTCGGTCAAACCTTGGATTTTGCTGGTTTTATCGAACGTTTACCCGGACAACCTATTCCCGTTCAACCCGACAGCGCATTGTTAGCCATTCGCATTGCTAATGCCATCTTTCCAGCTATATTTTTAATTATGGGAATGATTTTGACTTATTTCTATCCCATTACCCGAGAAGTACACGCTCGCATGCGCTTACAATTAGCAGAACGCAAAAAAGAAGAAAACAATTAAATTGATAGTTGCAGTTGCTCAGATATAATAGGTTTACTGATTCTCTTTCTAGCATGAATGACTTTGCCATTGTTTTTTCAACCAGTGAAAAATATCTTTCACAAGCATTGGCTATGTATGAACAACTGCGTGTTTATGGTCTCGAAAAATACGCTTGGGTTGTTCCTCTAGAATCTCTCCTACCAGAACATATAGAATGCTTACATACACATTTTGGCAGTCAGGTAACAGATCCTTTACAACTTCCCAAAAATATTAAGTGGTCAGGGAATAAGATTTTTCTGCCAACAATGATACCAGAAGTCAAAAAATATGTTCTGATTGACACAGATATTCTCATCGTAGAGCGTAAATTTATTGATACGTTTCTTGATTCTCCTGACGATCGCATCGTCCTCGTCAAGGATTCATTTACTTGGCAAGATTGGCTTTCACTCAGCAGTTTAGCGGATCGAACTAAGTTTAACCCGGAAGTTCAACACTTATTAAATCAACCTTATATCCAAACTGGAAGTATTGGCATATCAAGCCAAGTTCATAAAAGTATATTCGATTCTTTTGTGCAAGATTTAGTCAATGAAAATCATACTTATCGAGGCGATATTGTTATCTGGAATGACTGGGTAAATAAGTTTCCTCATCTTTTTCATTTAGTTCCTCCTCATATTTGTTTGATTCTCAGACCCAATGCTTCCGGTCCGAGTTCAACGTTACACCTTCCAAACTTGAGTTATCAAGAAGAGATTTTACACTATCTTAATCTACCTATTATGTCACTTCATTTTACAGTAAGTCAAGGCAGTGTAACAAGTTGGCAAGACTACGAACAACTTTTGAGTGGAATTCGCGATCGCAATTAAATCTCTAAACATTATTGAATAACATCTTGACTGATAACTGATAACTGAATTGTGTTAAGCTAATTGTATTAGCAATGATGCCGGACAGTGGGTGTTGAGTGAATATGCTGGAGAAGAACCCACGCTCGCTTTAAATTCCATTGAGTTTGAGATTACCTTTCGCGATCTTTACGAAGGGGTGGATTTTAGCGATCGCAAAGAAAGCGATCGCAACTGAAACGTTCTAGGATGAGAATCCCTGCTCTTCGATCGCGATTAAACGGCTAAGAATTGTTGAATGACATCTTGACTCAATTCACTCGTGCTGCCTGAAGCAACAATGCCACCTTTTTGCATGGCATAATAGCGATCGGCTTGACGGACAAAATGTAAGTGTTGTTCGACTAACAAAACAGAAATTCCTGTCGTTTCAATAATTCCCCGCACGGCATTTTCAATCTCTAAAATAATGGAGGGTTGAATGCCTTCCGTGGGTTCGTCTAAGAGTAATAATTGAGGCTGTCCCATCAAGGCACGAGCGATCGCGAGTTGTTGTTGCTGTCCACCGCTTAAATCCCCTCCCATCCGATGTAACATGCTTTTGAGGACGGGAAATAGTTCAAAAATTTGCTCGGGAATTTGTTGTTTTCCCTTGCTGCCTTGGGGACGTGCCTCTAAACCTAAGAGTAAATTCTCCTTGACGGTAATGCGAGGAATAATTTCTCGACCTTGTGGAACGTAACCAATGCCCATTTTCGCCCGGCGATCGGGGGTCTTTTTCAAGATATCTTCTCCTTTGAGTTGAATCGTTCCCAGACGAGGTTTAAGCAGTCCCATAATGGCTTTTAATAATGTTGTTTTACCAACACCATTCCGACCGATCAAACAGACCATTTGTCCGGGGGCAACGTTCAGATCCACATTCCGCAGAATGTGACTTTCTCCATAATAAACATTGAGTTGAGAAATACTTAGCATTATTGTGAGTTATTTTTGGTTTTATTGAATCTTAACTGGTTATTTCATTTTCTAAGCGTTGAACAGTTTCTTCAGAGAACTCTAATAGTTGTATTAAATTTGCATAAGCGGCTGCCTCTTCTTCATTAATTAAATTCTCTCGGGGATTTCTGGCACTGGAACTAATAATTTCATAGCTCAGTTTGAGTACCATTTCTCGCTCAGCCACAGTTTCGAGTTGGGGAACCAAACTTGCGATCGCAATATTCGTC
This sequence comes from Spirulina sp. LEGE 11439, assembly GCF_059821285.1. Lineage (NCBI taxonomy): Bacteria > Bacillati > Cyanobacteriota > Cyanophyceae > Spirulinales > Spirulinaceae > Spirulina > Spirulina sp. LEGE 11439. The sequence goes on along the minus strand of NZ_JCAMRX010000016.1, from coordinate 71,698 downwards.
CCCAAATAATCTCGCAATTCTTGACGTAATTCTTGCTGTTGCTGGCCATCGTCTGAAAACTGACGACTTAACCGCGTTAAAATCACGTCAATTTCTTCCGAGGCAATATTACCATCAGCCCAAGCCATTGATGCGGCAATTCGCAAAATAATCATTTCTTTTTCGCCGATCGAAGGGGTCTGACCCAAGTAAACTTCGATAACGCGAGGGTCATTTTGTACGCGATCCATATTCCCTTCGCATAATACCGAACCTTGATGTAAAACTGTCACTTGTCGGGCAATTTGACGCACGAATTCCATATCATGTTCGATGACGATAATGGAATGACTTTCTGCTAAAGCTAAAAGTAAATTGCCAACATTTTCAGTTTCTTCATCGGTTAGTCCTGCGACAGGTTCATCAACTAATAATAATTCGGGAGATTGAGCCACTAACATGCCAATTTCTAAACGTTGTTTTTCTCCATGAGAAAGCAATGCCGCTTTGAGATTGGCTTTGGCTGTTAAACCAACTGTTTCTAATAAGCCTGCAACATTCCGTTTATCGGTAGATGGAGGGCGTTTAAACAGTGTTGCCAATACATTTTTATGACGATTGCAAGCTAAATCTAAATTGTCGCGGACGGATAAATTGAGATATACTCGCGGGGTTTGAAATTTGCGCCCAATGCCCAAGCGAGAGATGTGATGTTCGGCAATGCTTCGCAAATTTTTCCCTTTAAATCTGACGGTACCTTCTGTAGGTTGAACCTTACCTGTAATCACATCTAAAAATGTTGTTTTTCCTGCACCATTTGGACCAATAATAACACGTAATTCTCCTGCATCCATACTGAAAGTAAGGTTGTTTAAGGCTTTAAACCCGTCAAAACTAACAGTTAAGCGATCGATTTCTAAGATTTTGTCTGTCATTTTTTACCTTTGACTATCTTGTACAGATTCTAATTCTTCGCGTTCTTGTTGAACGAAGGGATCTTTTTCTAAACTAGGATAGGTAACTATTGGATCTTGCCAGCCAAGAAGCGATCGCAGCTTCGGCCAAAGCCAATTTTGTACCCAACCGACAATTCCATTGGGCAAAACGGTTACCACGATTAAAAATAATGCCCCTTGGAAAAATAACCACACCTCCGGAAATTGTTCGCTTAAAAAAGTTCGGGCGAATGTTACGAGTAATGTACCGATAATTGCACCGATTAATGTGCCACGTCCGCCAACAGCAACCCAAATGACCATTTCAATAGAGAAAGCAACCTCCATAAAGCTCGGGGTAATAATTCCCGATTGAACGGTATATAATGCTCCTGCGACCCCAGCAATTCCCCCAGAAATTGCAAAAACCAACACTTTAAACCATGTCGGATTGTAACCGGAAAAGCGCACTCGATTTTCATCATCGCGGATGGCAATAAGAATGCGACCAAAGCGCCCACTTGTCAACCAACGACAGAGTAAATAAATGATAATAACTGCTAAGATTGTGACCTCGTAGAATGCTAATTGCGCCCCCGACGAACTGACAACTGTTCCGAATAAGGTTTCCGTATCTGTCTTTAATCCATTCGTTCCATTAATGAGCTTTTGCTGTCCGTTAAAAAAGTTAAAGAAAACCAACAAAGCGGCTTGGGTCAAAATAGAGAAATAAACGCCTTTAATCCGGTTGCGAAAAACGAGATATCCCAATAAGCCAGCGACAATTGTTGGGATAATAACGATCGCAATTAAGGTAATAGGAAAAGAGTAAAATGGATACCAGAAAAAAGGTAGTTTGTCAACCCCGTAAAGGGTGAAAAAATCAGGGATTTGTCCTTCTGGCAATTGCAATTTTAGGTGCATGGCAAAGCCATAACCCCCGAGAGCGAAAAAGATGCCATGTCCGAGGCTTAATAACCCCGTATAGCCCCAAATTAAATCGATGCCTAACGCGACGATCGCCAATGATAAGAAGCGCCCCAATAGCTTAAGGCGAAATTCCGGTAAAATTGCCGGGAAAAGCAGACAAAAAATGAGACCGATCGCAGCAATTGTTATGCCTTCAATCCAGAACTTGCGTTGTTTTTTGCGTTTAATTAATGTGACCTTATCGAGATTCATCCTATTAAATTATCCTTGTAACTGTCTATCAAAGATCTGAGTTTCGTCCTTTCTGGGGGAAAATTCCGGCGGGTTTGAATTGCAAAAAGGCAATAATTAAAGCAAATACCATAACTTTTGCCATACTGCTGGTGGCAAAAAAGTTGAAGAAATCAATAAGGTATTGAAGTACGATCGAGATCGTTCCCGAACCAACTAAATAACTTATAGTTCCGATTACCATTGCAGCAACAATACTACCCAATAAATTACCGACTCCACCGACAACAACAATCATAAAGGTATCGACAATATAATTCTGCCCGGTATTGGGACCGACAGAACCGAGTAAAGTAATGGCAACTCCTGCTACTCCAGCCAGTCCCGACCCAAGGGCAAAAGTTAAGGCATCAACCTGATTGGTGGGAATGCCCAAGCAAGAACTCATCTCGCGATTTTGAGTGACGGCGCGAATCCGCAATCCCCAATTTGAGCGATTTAAAAAAAGATAAATTCCGACGACACAAGCGATCGTTAAAATGATAATAAAAATTCTGGCGTAGGGAATTTGAAAATTACCAATTGGAAAACCTCCTCGCAACCAAGCTGGGGCTGTAACATCAACATTTCTAGCACTAAACCAAGGTTTTTCTAAAGCCTTTTGACTGCTTAAGAATAAGCCTGTGATTATGGAAATCCCCGATGACAGAAACACAAACACACTTAATACAAGTTTGCGGATTTTTTGCCAATCAAGACGACGACTGAGTAAAACCCAAGACCCAAAGAATAACAAGCAAAAAATAACCAATTCAATCGCTAAAATCCAATTAACACTACGGACGAACTGACGCAAAATTAAACTGACTCCCCAAGTGGCTAAAAGCGTTTCTAAAGGTCGTCCGTAGAGAAAGCGAATGACACCCCTTTCTAAGGCCAATCCTACTAGTGCTGTGACAATAAATGCCGCCGGTAAAGCGACAAAAATATAGGCACCAAACCACGGATCTCCGAGAAGTTTAAAGCCATTTTGCACGACAAAAGTCGTGTAAGCTCCTAACATCATGAGTTCTCCATGAGCCAAATTAATTACGCCCATGAGTCCGAAGACAACCGCAAGACCCAGTGCTGCAATTAACAACACTGAGCCAATACTAACTCCATTAAATAAACCGATAAATAATTGCAACACTTTTCAACTCATGCCTACAAAATAATGAAGAGTCACCAATCTCAATAACTGGTGACTGGTTCGATGTGTGTTCCCTTGGCGAATTTAATTCGCCGAGGTCGCATTGCTGTTAACGATTGAACGATCAGGCTTCTATTTTGTACTTACCACCTTTTTCGGCATCACTCCAATCGCAACCATATCCTTTTGTTTCAGGAACGAATTGATTCCACGGTAAAGGAGCAATAGGACCGTCAGTTGACCAAACAATATCAAACAGGCCATCTTCGCGAATTTCGCCGATCCGTACTGTTTTAGAGATGTGATGGTTGGCATTCATGGTGACTTTACCTTCTGGTGCGTCAAATTCCTGTCCGATCGCAGCCGCGCGAACTTTTTCGAGGTCATCTGCGGTTCCTGCTTTTTCGACGGCCTGTTTCCATAAATAAACCATAATGTAAGCCGCTTCCATGGGGTCGTTGGTGACGCGATCTTCGCCATATTCGGCTTTAAAATCTTCTACCCATTTTTTGTTTTCCGGACTATCAACGGTTTGGAAGTAATTCCAGGCTGCGTAATGACCTTTGAGAAAGTCTGGTCCAATTTGTCGCACTTCTTCTTCGGCAACGCTAACAGACATGACTGGATATTTATCAGGGGTGAGTCCTGCACCTTGCAACTGTTTGAAGAAAGCAACGTTACTATCTCCATTTAAGGAATTGAAGATTACGCCGCCATCAGGTAAAGCTGCTTGGATTTTGGTAATAATTGGCGTAACTTCTGTATCACCAAGAGGTAAGTAATCTTCGCCGACCAATTCTCCGTCTTTAGCTTTGAGTTGCTCTTTGATAATCGTGTTGGCGGTACGAGGGAAGACGTAATCCGAACCCACTAAAAAGAATTGTTTACCCTTATTTTCTAACAGCCAATCGACAGCCGGTTCGATTTGCTGGTTGGGTGCGGCTCCGGTATAGAAAATATTTTTAGAGCATTCTTGACCTTCATATTGAACGGGATACCAAAGCATATGATCTTTGGATTCAAAAACATCTAAAACTGCTTTACGGCTGGCGGAAGTCCAACAGCCAAAAATCGTAGCTACTTCATCTTGATCGATTAATTTAGCGGCTTTTTCTGCAAAGGTCGGCCAGTCCGAATTTCCGTCTTCTACGACTACTTCAATTTGTTTGCCGAGAACGCCACCGGATTCATTAATTTCTTTGATTGCTAATTTCTCAGCATCAACTACAGTGGTTTCGCTAATAGCCATTGTGCCGCTTAGAGAGTGGAGAATTCCCACTTTAATTGTATCTTCGCTGCTCGATGTTTCTGAGGAGTCTTCGGCAGCCTCTTCGTCAGAATCTTCTGGTTCGGCAGTCGTACAGGCTTTGAGCAATAGACTTGTTCCCAAAGCCGCAGAACCATACATTAAAAATTTTCTTCGTCCTAATCTTTCGATCATGGTTGTGTTGTCTACCTCACGTGATCAATTGTTGCGATCGCTCTTTAAAAATTAAAGAGTCGAGGTGTGTATGGTACTGCTCGGGTTCGCTTTCTTTTGTAGCGAGGAATACAAAATCCATGACTTCTTATCAATTCCTGAATTTTTTTCTATCAAGAGAAACATAAGATTAAACTCAAACATCTAATTCGGCTAATTCTAACCATCGTTCGGTTGTTTGTTCGATCTCTTCATTAAGTTTTGCGAGGCGATCGGTGAGTTCTTGTAATTTCGTGTATCCTTCGGGAGGATTGTTATAAATAATATGTTCTAACTCGCTCTTTTCGTCCTCGAGTGCGGGGACTTTCTGTTCGAGTTGTTCGAGTTCGCGACGTTGATAATTAGAAAGACGACGAGGACGATTTTGAATTTTAGATTGTTTTTGTGATGTTTCTTTTTCTGTCTTGACAGTGGGGGATTTTTCTGATTTCGCTTCAATTTCTTCGGCTTGCTTGTAATCTAGGTACAGAGAATAATTTCCCGGATATTGACGTAGCTTTCCATTGGGTTCGATCGCAAAGATAAAATCCACCACGCGATCGAGGAAATAGCGATCGTGAGAGACGGCGATCGCGCAGCCATTAAAATCTTCTAAATACTCTTCTAATACCCCTAAAGTTTGTACGTCAAGATCGTTGGTGGGTTCATCGAGAATCAATACATTGGGCGCACCCATCAATATCTTAAGCAGAAATAAGCGCCGTTTTTCACCCCCTGAAAGTTTGTGAATGGGTGCATATTGCTGGTTGGGTGGAAACAGGAATCTTTCTAGCATTTGCGAGGCGCTAATTTGCGTTCCATCTGCTGTTTGCACATAGGATCCTATATCTTTAATGTAGTCAATAACGCGCTGATTTTCTTCTAAAGCCGACCAGAGATCGTCGGAGTGTTGGTCGAAATAACCGATATGAATGGTACTGCCGATCTCTACCGTTCCTTTGTCTGGCGTAATGCGTCCGGTCATCATATTCATTAACGTTGATTTTCCTGCACCGTTACCGCCAATGATGCCGATGCGATCTTCTGGGGTAAACTCATAGGAAAAATCTTGGATGAGAAGGCGATCGCCATAAGATTTGCTCACGTTTGCCAGTTCGATTACTTTTTTACCAATGCGTCGCCCCGGAGTATCGATATCTACTTTACCGCGTGCGTCTTTAAAGGAGGTATCCTGCATCGCATGAATGCGATCGATTCGTGCTTTTTGCTTGGTACTGCGTGCTTTCGGTCCGCGTTTCAACCATTCCAATTCTCGCCGCAAAACCCCTTGATGTTTGCGTTGGCTGCTGACTGCGGCTTCTTCTGCAAGGGCCTTTTTCTCGAGGTAATAGGAATAATTTCCCGCATAATTGTAGAGATCCCCGCGATCGATTTCGACAATACGATTGGTGACGCGATCGAGGAAGTAGCGATCGTGAGTGATGAGCAACAATGCCCCGCGAAAGCCCTGTAAGTAGTTTTGCAACCATTCTACTGATTCTGCATCGAGATGGTTGGTGGGTTCGTCTGCCAGCAATAAATCGGGGTCTGAGAGCAAGGCTGTTGCGAGGGCGATGCGCTTGCGATATCCTCCAGATAAGTCTCCCACTCGCGCCTCAAAGTCGCTAATTCCTAATTTTGTGAGGATGATTTTCGCTTTAGTTTCCAGTTCCCATGCTCCTGTTGCTTCCATTTTCTCACCGATCGCCGTCAAGCGAGACATGAGGCGATCGATGTCTTTGTCTTGGGCTTGGGAGAGTTGGAAAGAAAGAGCTTCATATTCTCGCACCAATGTCATTTCTTCGCTACTATCGGCGAAAACTTGTTCGAGAACGGTACAATTTTCATCAACTTCGGGTTGTTGGGGTAAATAAACAATTCTTGCTCCCGATCGCGCCATGCGTTTTCCTGCATCGATGGATTCTATTCCCGCAATCATTTTTAAAAGGGTGGATTTTCCCGAACCATTCACTCCGATCAAGCCTACTTTATCGCCTTCTTCAATACTCAGACTGCCTTCTCGCAGAATTTCCTTAATACCAAAATCTTTTTTAATCCTTTGTAGGGTGAGAATGCTCATAGTTGGTCAAAAACGGGAAAATTGCCATAACTTTAATTATGACATTATTTCGCCATTTTTACCGTTTTGAGAAAATAGCGATCGCAAACTCACTCATGTTGACAGGCTGCTCTGTGAAGTTAGATAATTGCTGGGAAAGTTTTGTCGCATTTTTAGCATTGAGGTCTAATGAATTCCCATAACTCCCCCTGTATTCATCTTCAAGAAAAGGTCACAATTTTATTGCAATTGTTGCAACAAGAACCCGATTTGCGAACGCAACAAACAACAACGGCTGCAGAATCTTCTTTAAAGAAAGCGATCGCGCCGAAGTTTGAAATTGTTTTTGCGGGAGCATTTAGTGCGGGAAAATCAATGCTTATTAATGCTCTCTTAGAACGAGAATTATTATACAGTGCCGAAGGTCACGCGACGGGAACAGAATGTTCGATTGAATATGCCGAACTGGATGGGGAACGGGTAGTATTAACCTTTTTAAGCGAAGCAGAAATTCGCGAACAAGTTACGCTGCTTTGTCATAAATTAAATTTAAACGCATCGGCAAATATTAATCAACCGGAAATTTTCGAGCTTCTCCAGCAAGGATGCGAGACGATAATCGCCACAGAAGGTGGAGAAAGTAAGTCGGAACGCGCCAAACAAGCAAAAGCACTTTCATTACTTTTAGAAGGATATGTTAACAATCGCGATCGCATACAAACTTTACGCAATGCGACTTATTCGATGGAGCAATTTAACTTTTCTAATTTGGCAGAAGCCGCAGGATATGCCCGTCGGGGAAGTAATAGTTCGGTTCTCAAGCGCTTGCAATATTACTGTCATCATCCTCTTTTAGAGGATGGCAATGTTTTAGTGGATATGCCGGGGATTGATGCTCCCGTGAAGAAGGATGCAGAATTAACGTATAACAAAATTGAAGACCCGGAAACGTCGGCAGTCGTAACCGTTTTAAAGCCTGCGTCGGCGGGAGATATGACGACGGAAGAAACGGAATTGTTAGAGAAAATGCGGGCAAATTCTGGTATCCGCGATCGCGTTTTCTATATTTTCAATCGCATTGATGAAACTTGGTATAATGCTCAACTACGCCAGCGTTTGGAAGGTCTAATTTCTGCTCAATTTCGCGACACCAATCGCATTTATAAAACGAGCGGTTTATTGGGATTTTATGGCAGTCAAATTAAGGAAACCCGAGGCAGCGATCGCTTTGGGTTAGACTCTCTGTTTGCAGAAAGCGTGAAGGGAATTGGAGGAGAGGAGGAAACGCCTCAATTTGTGAGCGAATTTAACAATTATTGTGCTAATTCTGGCAAACTTTCAGGCAGTGAGTTTCGCGTTTCTGTGAATGGTTACGAGACTCCCAACGAAAATTACGTTCGCATTCTCAGCGAATGGGGCAGTCCTCTCCTCGATCGCTTAATTAAAGATAGCGGTATCGAAGAGTTTCGCAGTGCAATTACGCGCTATTTAACGGAAGAAAAACGACCGGAATTATTTAAAAATCTGGCAGACGATCTACAGCCATTATGTATTGCTTTGCGGAAATATTATATTGCCAATCGTCAAGAATTAGAAAGCCAGCCTCGCGAAATTGATGCCATGAAAGCGCGAGAATTAGATCGCTTAAATCAACAATTACAAGCGGTAGGACAGGAATTTCAGGAGTATATGGAGGAAGAAATCAATCATATTGTTGTTAATGAAGATTCTGCGTTTGAATCTGATTTTGGTATTCTCAAGGCAAAAATGGTCAGCCGCTTGGATGAATTGTTACAAACTTTTTCGGTTCAAGAGGCATATAAACGCGCAACAAAAAGCCATCCTCGCAATGCCACGGCACCGTTATTGGCGGTTTTAGTGGAGGCGCTATATTATTTGGCCAATCAATTAGAAGATGTTTTAACGGAAAATGTGAAAATAGTAGCAGAAAATTTTTGTCGGCGCTTGTTGGAACGCTTGCAAACAACAGAACACTATCGTCAACTCTACCGTTTATTAGGCAATGATGGGGGAATTGAAGAGAAAATCCAGCACTTGCAAGAAGTATTGTGTGAGACGTTGAGTAGCGAAGCACGCACGGAATGCGATCGCTATGTTCGCGAAAGTCCTCGCTTTTACGACGAAGGGACATTTTCGATTTATCAATTCCGGCAAACATTACAACAAACTTCGCAAGGATACGATGCCGAGAGTATTCTTGAAGCAGAACCCGCGATACGGCAATTATTAAAGTTAGATTTTGAACCTAAGGTCTCAATAACGATTCGCCGCAACTTCCGTCAAACCGTCAATCAAACCTTGAAAACTCAGATTTTACCGATGGCAAAACAGCAAGCTGATGATATTTTACAACAGTACGATCGCGCTCGAATTTATTTAGAACAGACGCTAGAACAAGAAGCTGAGGAAAAAATTGCTCGTAATCGTCGGGGATTGGATACAATTGAAGCAAAAATTGCTGAATATAATGATTCAGTCACAGATATTAATTCTTGTTTGCAATTCATGCAGTTGTATGACAAGCAGTTACCTATTATTGCCGATACAGAATTTGCTACACTTTCTGAGGAAGAGAACGCAGTAACAAAAAATTCAGAAATTCAAGAAGGAGTCTAATTACCCAGAATAAACTCGTAGGGGTGTAATGTTTGCACCCTTTCTTGATGAATGCAACATTTTTGAACCCTCGAATAATTGGCAAAAATATATTCGATTTAGGCTTGACTTTATTGACTTGACAATGGTATTCTAACAGAGTGGTAGTTTGTGCGTTCCTGTAACCTCTTTTTCAATTGATAAAATAAGTAGAAGAAAAATAGAAAAAATGAGAGAAAAAACACCCAGAATTCCGATACCTCCCGCCGTCCGTCAATATGTTTTTGAACGGGATAACTATCAATGTCGCAGTTGTGGCAAAACTCATAAAACTGTAAAATTACAAATCGATCATATTATTCCCCTTGCGAAAGGGGGCAGTAATGATATGAGCAATTTGCAAACCCTGTGTCGTGGCTGCAACCAACAAAAAAGCGATCGCATCGATCGCCGATTCAAAAGACATTTTACCTAAGCTGCATTCATAACTATTTAATCTTGAGGAAAAATAATTTAATCTTGGGGAAAAATATCCATCAAGATATCATTGGCAACCTCTTCTGCTTCAACTTCATTAAATTCAGAAGGGAAAGAAACAGTAACATCGACCCGATTATCCGAACAAATGAGTTCGATAAAACCAACAGGATCTTCATAAAATAATTTGCGGGACGCGTCTTCCGTCACGATCCTGTTATAGTATTGATTTTGTTGCGAGATCGCATTATCAATGGTAGCCAGACACTCTTGTGTCGTATGATTGGGTAATTCTTTAAATTGAGAAGCGCTTCCTTCCGCATTAACCCGTCCTCCCAGTAAGGAAATACCTAATCCCAAAAGCATTGCGATCGCAGTTTTTTTCATCATTTTTCTAGTCATGGTCGGCATTTTCATTATATTCAACAGAAAACTTCTCTCGCCGCACGATGTAACAAAGAATGACGATAAATTAAATCCTGCACATTCTTCGCATATCCGCCCCCAATAACTGCCGCAACGGGATATTTTGACGCTTTACAACTGCTTAAAACCATGCGATCGCGGCGATAAATTCCCCGATCGCTTAAAGCCAATTTTCCCAAGCGATCGCCGACATGAGGATCGACTCCTGCGTCGTAAAGTACCAAGTCAGGTTTAACATCATAAAGCAGAGCAGGTAAATGTTTGGCGAGGATTTGCAAATATCCTTCATCATCCAATTTTTCTGGAAGCGGGACATCGCGATCGCTGATTTGTTTGCGGTGGGGAAAATTAGTCTCGCAGTGCATAGAAAAGGTAAATACAGTATCATCGTCTTGGAAAATAGCCGCAGTTCCATCGCCTTGATGCACATCAAGATCGATAATTAGGATATTGGTCGCGAGATTGAGAGATTGGAGGACGCGAGAAGCGATCGCGAGGTCATTAAAAATACAAAACCCCGATCCATAGCTGGGAAAAGCGTGATGGGTGCCGCCAGCAGTATTGCAAGCAATACCGTATTGTAAGGCGAGTTGGGCGGTTAAAATTGTCCCACCCACAGCAGTTTGGGTACGAGTCGCGAAACCCCGACTCCAAGGTAAACCAATGCGCCTTTGCGCCTCGATCGGTAAAGTTCCTGTTAGATAAGCATTGATATAGTCGCGATCGTGTACCAATTCCAACCAGTTTTGCGAGGGAATTTCTGGAGTATGCACCCATTCTGGCAAAATGATTCCTTCTTTTAAAAGATACTCATAGAGCAGTTTAAATTTGGGCATGGGAAAGCGATGCTCTTCCGGTAAAGGAGTCACATAGTCAGGATGATAAGCGATCGGGAGAATCATCGAAGTCTAATCAATCTGTGAGAAAATTCAGGCAAATCGGAGTGCTATATCGTTTCTTGGAGGTAAAGCCCAGCAGCGAATAAAAAGTCTTCTTGTTGGGCTTTATCCTTTTTATTTAGGTAATCACTGTCGGGCGATCGCGTCCGGTTAATTCCTTAATTTTTGCGACTTCATCCGCCAAAGCGATCAGATCGCCGAGGGCTTCTTGGGAATCGCGATCGTGTTGGCTCGAATCGGGTTCGTAGCGTTCCAAATACACGCGTAATGTTGCCCCTTTCGTCCCTGTTCCCGATAAGCGAAAAACGATGCGAGAACCATCAGTAAAGCCGATACGAATGCCTTGTTTTTGGCTAATACTACCATCAATCGGATCGGTATAGCTGAAATCATCGGCATATTCGACCTCATAAGCGCCGAGTTTTTGCCCTTTCATTCCTCCTACAGCCGATCGCAAATTTTCCATTAATTGCATTGCCGGTTCTGTTTCGACGGCTTCGTAGTCGTGGCGAGAATAGAAATTACGTCCGTAGGCTTGCCAATGTTCTCGGACAATTTCGGCAACCGATTTACCCGTCACAGCGAGAATATTTAACCAGAAAATAACCGCCCAGAGTCCATCTTTTTCTCGGATATGATTGGAACCCGTCCCGAAACTTTCCTCACCGCATAACGTCGCTTTATCGGCATCTAATAAATTGCCAAAAAACTTCCAACCCGTGGGAGTTTCGTAACAACCAATTCCCAGTTTAGCCGCCACCCGATCCACCGCCGCACTGGTGGGCATCGATCGCGCCACCCCCGCTAAACCATTTTGATAACCGGGGACGAGGTGAGCGTTAGCTGTCAGAATTGCTAAACTATCGCTCGGGGTGACAAAGAAATTGCGGCCTAAAATCATATTGCGATCGCCATCTCCATCGGAAGCGGCACCAAAATCCGGGGCATTGTCACCAAAAAGAATATCTACTAATTCTTTCGCATAAACAAGATTGGGATCTGGGTGTCCTTGGCCGAAATCTTCCAAAGGAATCCCATTAATAACCGTACCCGTTGATGCCCCTAAATGCTGCTCGAAAATAGCTTTAGCATAGGGACCCGTCACCGCGTGCATGGAATCGATGCACAGTTTAAATCCTTTCTCGGCAATCAGTTGGCGAATGGCATCGAAGTCAAACAAAGATTGCATTAACTCCACATAAGGTACCACAGAATCGATGACTTCCACCTCCATCGTTCCTAATTTAAAAGAGCCAACGCGATCGAGATTCACATCTGCCGCTTCGAGAATTTTATATTCAGAAATGGTTTTGCTGCGATCGAACATGGCTTGCGTGACCTTTTCTGGGGCAGGTCCGCCGTTGCCGATATTGTATTTAACCCCAAAATCGCCATCGGGTCCGCCGGGGTTGTGACTGGCGGAGAGGATAATACCGCCCAAGGTTTGATACTTGCGAATAATACAGGACGTGGCCGGCGTAGAAAGAATGCCTCCCTGTCCCACCAATATTTTTCCGATACCATTGGCTGCCGCCATTTTCAGAATAGTTTGAATAGCTTGGCGATTGTAATAGCGTCCATCTCCTCCAAGAGCTAGAGTTTGTCCTTCACAGCCTTCTAAGCTGTCAAAAATGGCTTGAATGAAATTTTCGAGATAATGGGGCTTTTGGAAAGCAGGAACGGACTTTCTCAGGCCAGAGGTGCCTGGTTTTTGATCGTCAAAGGGAGTTGTGGGTATCGTGCGTAGATTCATGGGTTCGTTCTGCGAATTTCAAGAATATCTTAATCTTTTGTCGTTCGTTATTTGCGATTCGACCCAATTGCCAAGAATGCCAGATTGAGGTGATAGGCGATCCGAGTAATATGTTTGCTTGTCCGACGCAACCAGCGAATGGCTTCAAGGCGTTCCGTACCGGTCATGACATCGATTTGACCGTTGGCAATTTGGTTAACTGTAGCTATGCGATAAGGGCGGACTTTGCGATGGATTTGTTTGGACGTGGCACTGGCGCGATCGGCGGCGGCCTGCCAGCGATTTTCTTGCATGAATACTCTAATTTCTCGGACGCTCTCGATGAGAAGATGACGCTCTTCCTCCAGTTCCATTGTTGCCCGGACGGTCTCGGCCCGATCTTCATCTTCTTCGCAACGTTCGTGGATGCGCTGAAGATGATCGAGGGCATGAATCAGATTGATGAGTCGCTCCCACGTCAGCCCCGCACCGGTTTTGAGATGAATTCGATCCAAATAAGTCGAGGTTTCATCGAGGGCGGTCTGAAGCTCGGTTAAATCAACGCGTTGACCGTTGGTATCGCCTAAAATCGCCGCTACGTGACGCAATAACGCCAAGAGTTCGGCTTGAATCGAGGCTTGAGCGGCATTCAAAGCCAAGACAGGCTGTTCTAAGAGTCCATCGCTCAATCTGTCCGTGTAGACCGGCCCATTGCTGGGCAATAACCTGATAATGAGACGGGCAAACTGTCGGGTAAAGGGCAGGATTGTCGCGACCCCGACTATATTGAAACAGGTGTGAAACGCCACCAGAGCGATTTCTGCATTTTGGGTCAACTGGCCGGGTACTATCCAGTCCCAGAGCCAAGTGTAGGGGGTGATTAAAATTAGTGCCAAGCAAGCAGTCCAAAGATTATAAACCACATGAGAAAGCCCCGTTCGACGTGCATTCACCGAACTCCCTAGGGTCGCCATGACTGCCGTAACGGTGGTGCCGACATCCATGCCGATCGCTAAGGCTGCTGCTTGTTCAAAATTGACGAAACCTGCGTGCAGGGCTGTTAAAGTGGCGGCTATTCCAGCACTGGAGGCTTGGGTAATGACAGTGGCGATAATGCCCAAGGCAACCAGTTGCAGCCGACCGATGAGGGTATCTGAGGGGAGGCGATCGGGGGAGATGGCATTTCCTAAGCTCCCCATTGCATCCTGCATCGCGGCGATACCCACAAAAATCAAGCCAAAACCTGCGATCGCATAGCCCAGACTCCCCCATCGTCCTTTGCCAAATAGTTTCAAACTGGCCCCGATAAAGATGAGGGGGAGTACCAAAGTCCCCAGTTTAAATTTAAAACCCAAGGTGGCGACCAACCAGCCCGTAACGGTGGTACCGATATTCGCCCCAAAAATAATCCCCAGTGCTGCGGAAAAACTAATCAGTCCGGCACTGACAAACCCCACCGTTGCCACGGTCGTTGCACTGGAAGACTGCAACATGGCCGTGGTTGCGGCTCCGGTCAGCACGCCCGAAAGGGGATTGCGGGTAAAGCGCATCAGAACCCTTTGCATGGCGTTTCCCGCCAGCGATCGCAGTCCGTCGGTCATGACAATCATGCCCAAGAGAAACAACCCCAAGCCTCCGATCGCATGAATGATGATAAGCGTTTTTTCGATGGCTCCCTCCGATCGCTTTTCTTTGTTTTTTAGCATTTTCTGCTAACTTTCAACAAATGCCAGCGCGCGATCGTATTTCTCAGTCATTCCCGATTACAATATTTTGCAAATCAATCTTGTTTGTTTTTGGGCTTGTTCGTCATTCAGCACTAAAACAGAAGGAGCAGATAAATTCCAAGCAGCTACTGTCGGTTTGAGTGCTTTATTGAGTGCTTCTTGTAATGGTGGAAGCCACGACTTTTCATGACCGCGAATTATCAGGATTAAGCGAAAATCAACGTGTTTGAGATCGAGATTTTGAAAAGGTTCTGGTAATTCATTCCCTGTTAAAGGATGGCGTTGCAAGCAGATTGCCATATATAGAGCTAGTGCATTTGCTAGTTTTTCTCGAATATCTTTGATAAAATCTTTAAATTTCTGTTTTTTTGTTGGCTGTGGCGAGCTTTTTTTAGCTTCAATAATCCATATCACTGGCGGACTAGAAGAATGCAGTAACAAAAATTCTGCCATTTTCATACCTGCCTTTACGTTCCGATAGGTTTTACTTTCCTCAATATAGAAACAATGTCCCTCTGGATAAGGGCCAAAACTCATCTCAGATTCGATAATCGATTCAGTTATCATTGCAATGCTAGCTCAAATTCTTCTTCATGAAGTCGAATTGACTCATCAATAATAGGATTATTGGGTAAACCTTCACGCAAGTTTGTGGTATTCCAACAATTGTTATCTACAGAAGTCACTGTAATCAATAGATTCTGTTCTTTTTGAGCAAGTAAAAATAGTTTTTTAATGACAAAATAAGAGTGACTGGCTATAAAAAATTGAATGCCACATCCTGCTAACATGGCTACAATATCGAGGAATTTTGAAATCGCACTTGGATGCAAGGCTGATTCCGGTTCATCGATAAAGATAAGTGACTCTGGATCGAGATAGCGATTTCCCAGTAACGTATCGAGAATAGCAATCTTCTTGATACCTTCTGCGGTAACACCAATAGAAAATTTTTGATTACCTTTTTTAAATTGCCAATTCCCTAATTTTTCATCGTATTCAATTTTTCCGTCTAAAATTTCTTGTAAATGTTGTCTAGAATCAGAAAGTTGTCGATATTTTTTTCCTTTTTTAGGAGTTTGACGTAATGCTCGTGCTAAATCAAGATAGGTATTATCAAAACCAAATGTCTTGTCTCGCTCACGAGATTCCAAAATGATGTGATACAAAGAGAGAACTTCTTTAGGGGGCAAAAAAATTGAATTACTCTCTCGACGAGAAACATTATTTTCTATATTTTGTATACTTTTAACTGTATCTTTTCCAAATTCAAAGGAAAATTCTTGGTGATTAAATTCAAGGTTTAGTGCTAATGGCTCGCTAGCTCCTTTCATAACAAGATCGCCAATTTTTGCCGTTTCAAAAGTCCAATAGAGTTTATCTGCAAGGATTTCAGCCTCGCTACGAGGTTCGTTACCTCGCCTATATTCTTCTAGTGTTTTTATTGAGCTATAAAGCGCTTTCAGTAGAATCGTTTTACCTGTCGCATTTCCACCAATAATTAGATTAATCTCACCTGTAGCATTACAGGTGAGATGATGTATGGGACCAAAGTTCTGAAGTTCAAAATTATTGAGCATAAGCTATTGTTGTAAAATTTTACATTTCTTGAGTTATTTTTGCAGAGAGTCGATCGCACTCCCTGCCAACTGCTGGCCTCAAATTTATTGTTTCATTTTCTTTTACCCAATTTTAATATACAAAAGACCCCGATCGCGCCCAATAATGCCCAAGAATCCCCCATAAAAACCAGAGGAGAAGGCGCGATCGCAACACTTTCGCTCTCTAATAATTGAGAGACCGCCCCACCCTTCACCTGTGGATTTCCCGGCCGCGGATGAGTGGGGACTGCCCCGCCGTTATCCGTACAAGCACTCAATTGCGGATCGATTAACTGCACTCCTGCGGTTATTTTAGTATCGTTAGCATTAGGTTCGGGTGATTGCACATTTCCCCCGCCATCCCCAAAGGACTGCCCTGTATGATGATGGACGTTATAGCCGTTGATACCGCGATTGTTGCTCAAAATCGAGTTAGCAATGCGGACATTGCCGCCGCCCCCCCAAAACCCACCCCCCTGAAAGGCTGCGGTGTTGTTAGCAATGGTGGTGTTATCAATGCGTCCCGGTACCCCTGCAAGAAGCATTGCACCCCCCAAATTAATCCCGCCGCCTTCAGCCATCGCTTGATTGCCGCAAAAGGAACTATTCGCGATCGCAAAAGAAGAATTATCCCCGATCCAAAACCCGCCGCCTTGAACGTGGGCGCGATTGTTCGCAAACATCACATTTGTAATCTTTAACTCAGCACCACCGCCAACTCGCAACCCGCCGCCAAACGATTCACCCTTGCGATCCCGAATGACTTCATTGTTAGCGATCGTGCTATTTTCCACAATTATTGTATCGCCGCGATAGCCATAGAGAAATACCCCGCCTCCTTGTCCAGCCCCGCGACTGCCTGCAATGCGACTGTTGCGAATGATAATTTCCCCTCGGGTGCTGGCATTATTCGTCGCCGAGGCACCATCTGTATAAATCGCTCCCCCGTACCCGCCGCTACTAATGCCTCCCAGTCGTCCCCCACCTGCCGAAGCGTTATCGGTAAAGGTGGAATTCTCAATGGTGAGATTGCCCAAAAGACTATTTATTGCCCCACCGATAGAGCCGCGATTATTGGTAAAGGTGCTATTTTTAACGATGAGATCCCCCTCGCTTGCTCCCGCGATCGCACCTCCGCCTCGCTCTTGCGTCCCCGACGTGCCATCATTACCCACAAAAGTGCTATTCAAAATCGTGGTTTTACTTTGATATCCCGTCCAAATTCCGCCGCCGCCTTCTCCTGTTGAAATATTGTTGCGTAAAGTGCTATTTTCTACAACAAGAGTAGTTCTCGCTTCTGTGCGAATGCCACCGCCCAAACCATCTCCTCCTGCTTTCCCATCGGCAATGGTTAAGTTGCGAAGCGTAACTCTTATATCCGGTTGGCTAATATTAAAAACTCGGCTGTTTTGATTGCCGCTCAAGGTAATTTCGGGTGCATCTTTGCCATCAATTGTCAAGTTTTTAGGAATGATTAATTCCTCCCCGAGGGTAATGGTTTTCCCTGATAGATTCGGTGCAAAAGTAATCGTTTCTCCGGATGCAGCATTGGCGATCGCTTCTCGCAAACTTCCCGCACCGCGATCGGCTGCACTGGTGACAATACTCATAAAATAAAATACTTGAGGGTAGATTTCTCAATTATTGACTGATGAAGTGACTTAAAGTTCCTTAAATGCTTTAAAAAAATTAATCCTCAGTTTACTTGCCTCTCCAGATTTTACCGGATATGTTGAAGGTTAAGGACAGCACTACTCAATTACTGTTATGGATACTATCGAACGCATGGCGGCTCATTATCAAAAGCTGCCTCATCAAAAAGAAGCCCTAGAGTATATTGAAGAACAACTCGGAACAGAAAAAACTAAACAAGCTCTCGACCTTTATCGCTCTCCCCAAGAAGCAGAAATAGGAGAACCATTACCCGGAGAAGTTCCTTATTCTGGCGTACAATTAATTAAGCGATTTGAAGGTTGCCATCTCGAAGCATACCCCGATCCGCTATCGGGAGGTGAACCCATTACGATTGGTTGGGGAACGACGAGAAAAAGAGATGGGGGTAAGTTTCGCCTCGGTGAAAAAATAAGCCAACAAGAAGCCGACGATCTTTTGGAATACCAACTTGAAAAAGATTATCTTCCTCCTCTTGAAAAAATTCCTGTTTGGCCGGAATTAAATGAAAATCAACACGGGGCGCTATTAAGTTTTGGTTATAATTTAGGAGCGCATTTCTACGGTTTAACTGGGTTTGAAACCATAACGAGAAACCTTAAAAATCGCGATTGGGGAGATATGCGACGCGCCTTTTTACTCTATGTTAACCCCGGTAGTAATGTCGAAGCTGGATTGCGAACGAGAAGAACCGCAGAAGCTGATTTATTTCTCTCGGAAGCATCTTATCCTAAGCCTATCATCAATGCAGGCATCAATTGGCAAGATGATAACGCAAAAATCTCGAAATTTTTTACAGTGGGAGAAGTGACTCAGCGAGACGTTCGACGCATTCCCAAAGATCCCAAAATTATTCAAAATATTCTCAATCTATCCAAGGAACTCGATAAGATTCGCGGGGAATGGGGTACGCCACTTTTGGTTACATCTTGGTATCGTCCTCCAAGAATTAATCGAGAAGTGGGTGGGGCAAAAAATTCTCAACATTTGTATGGAGGAGCCGCCGATATTAAACCAATTGGCAAGGATGTCTATTACCTACAAAGTTGGTTGGACAAGAATTGGCATGGTGCTCTTGGATATGGTGCAAAAAAAGGGTTTGTTCACCTCGATATGCGGAATGGTAAAGGTTGGAAGTCTGGAGGAGAAAAAGAGCGACGCTGGAATTATTAAGCTCAATCCTTTTCAGTTATCAGTTATCAGTTATACATGATAACTGATAACTGTTCACTGTTTTCCCAGTAACCAATAGGTTGTCATTTCTCCTTTTCCTTTGACAGCGATCGCGCCGCGTTCTTCAAAGACAAACTTATCTTTTAACTGTTGGTAAATTTTCTCTGTCACTTGAATTTTTCCCGGTTCTCCGGTCGATTCCATACGGGAGGCAACGTTAACGGTATCTCCCCAAAGATCGTAAATAAATTTCTTAATGCCGATCACCCCTGCAACGACAGCCCCAGTATGGATGCCGATGCGAATGCGACAGGGTTTTTCCGAACTGATTCTAAATTGGGCGATCGCTTCTAACATTTCTAAGGCCATTGACGCGATCGCTTCGGCGCGATCGTCTTCGGGATCTCGCAATCCTCCTGCTACCATATAAGCATCGCCAATGGTTTTAATTTTTTCGATATTGTGGGTATCGGCCAAGCGATCGAAAGCTGAGAAAATATCATTGAGAAGATCTACTAAGTCAATCGGAGAAAGTTGGGTGGAAAAAGGTGTAAATCCAACGATATCGGCAAATAGAATGGTAGTGGTTTCGTAATGTTCGGCAATTAAAGTTTTCACGCCGGGCTGAGGAATCATATTGTGTTGTTTTTTCAAACGTTCGACAATACGAGAAGGGAGAATATTGAGTAACAAGGCTTCCGATTTTTCTCGTTCTTGTTTGAGAGCTTCTAGGGCTTCTTTGCGAAGGGTAATATCATCAATGACTCCAATCAAACCAATAACATTGCCGTGAATATCGTGAAGAGGAACTTTACTAATATCCAGCCAAATCGCTTGACCATCTTGGCCGAGGCGTTCTTTTTTGGCAATTTTGTGTAGAACAGGTGCATCTTCTTCCATCACTCGCCGATCTTCGCGACGAAATAAATCCGCAACGTTCTCGGGTAATCCCATGTCATAATCTGTCTTGCCGATCGCTTCTTCGGGATTGTTTAAATGGGCGGCGGCGGCCCAATTTTGATTGCAACCGAGAAAAACAGAATTGGTGTCTTTCCAGAAAACTTGTTGGGGAATCGTATTGAGAATTAAGCGCAAATATTGTTCTTTTTCTTGTAGTGCTGCTTCCATGCGTCGGCGATCGGTAATGTCATTGGCCACCATTAACAAACAATTTTCGCCGTCTAGTTCGATTTTCTCTGCCGAGAGACGAACGATGCGAATGTTACCCGAAGCAATGCGAAAAGAAAATTCTTGATTGCGAATTCTGCCTTCGGTTTTCAAGGTGGTCAGCATCTTGGCGCGATCGCGAGCAGTTCCCCAAAATCCCAACTCAATCGCGGTTTTGCCGATAATTTCTTCTAAGGTATAGCCCGATATTTCTAAAAAAGTGTCGTTGACTTCGAGAATGCGTCCTTCACTTAAAGTCGTAATGCCCATCAAATACGGACTCGAGCGAAAGGCTTTGGCAAATTTCTCTTCCGATCGCCGCAATGCTTCCGTTCGTTCCTCGACCAGTATTTCTAAAGAGATATTGGTATCTTCCCAAGCCGTAAAGGCTTCGTGTAATTGAACGGCCATGAGATTAAACGATCGCCCCAGACGTTCTAATTCTGTGATGCCATAAGGAGGGATGCGGTGTAATAAATCCCCACGAGCAACAGCAGAAGCGGCTTTGGCAAACTTTAACACTGGTTCGGCAATTAAACGCGAGGTGACGATACCTAACCCCGTGGCCAAAACGAGAGCGATCGCGCAGATAATCATAGTCGCGCGAGTATTGGCAGTAATTTCGGCTTTAAAATCCTCTTCGGGAATGACTACGCCTAAAAGCCAATCAATGCCGCGATCGTTGCGAAAGGCTTGCATTCTCACAAAATAACGATTTCCCTTGGCATCGGTGATGGTGGTGCAATCGTTTTCTAAGGTAGCGAGGCGATTTTCTTGGGCTTGCCAGTATTTTACGGTGGCCTGAATCATCGGTTCCCCACTGGCGATCGCGGGCAATCTCTCCCGACCTTCTGGCGTTTCGATAAAAAGATACTCGCGAATGGAACTGGCGACAATTTCTCCCGATCGCTCGATAATAAACGCCTCTCCCGATGTTCCCACTTCCAATCCTTGTAAAAATTGACTAATTTGCCCCAAAGTGAGATCGATCGCCATCACTCCTTGTAGTTCTCCTTCAGTGCCGTAAATAGGAATGGCAGGGGTAATACCCAAGACGGGAGGTTGAGTAAAGACATAAATCGGCGACCAAATCAGGGTTTTAGCGGCTTTGGCAGCACTATACCAAGGACGACGGCGGGGATCGTATTCTTTCTTTTGCACCTGTTCTTGACGCTCTCCTTCGGCATTGAGGCGATAAATGTGCCAAAAGGGTGCAGTATCGGCGGTGCGGATGGACATCGTGGCCGGATCTCCCTGTTCGATTTGCAAAAAATCTCCGGTTTCGCTGCCATAGTAAAGCGTGGCTCCCGCATCGCTGAGTTGCGTTTGTTCCCAAAAATAGCGCTGTAATTCGTCAAAATCCTTCAGATTTAACCGTTCTTGTCGGGCGGAGAGTTCGTTGATTTTCAGAACCAGTTCGGCAGTTTCTAAGTAATTGCGAACGTGGGTTTCCATGCGATCGCTGGTCTGTTGGCTCAGTTGTGTCGCCAAATTTGTTACGGCCTGCTGTCCGTTGCGCCACGATAAAAATCCCGTTAACCCTACGGCGGCAAAAATTTGCAGCAGTGTAGGAATAACGATAACCAACCGCAATGGAAACTTTCTGGGCACGGAGGGATGTTTAAAGCCGAGGGAACTTATCAATTTTACACGCTGAGAAGTTTTTGGCAATCTGCACCGTTCCCATTCCTCATTTTAATTAATAATCCGGAAAAATCTAACCGCGTTCGTCGAATCGAGTATAAAATCCGCCATATTTAATCCAATATTCTTTGAGATCGTGGTGCGGTGTATGCAAACTTGCTTTAGCACGATAAAGAATGATTTGTCGATGATTGCCGATCCAAATTTTTTTCAGAGGATCGACACAAATTAATGTTCCTCCCAAGGTCTCCACGCATTCAGTAAAGCGTTCAAGGGTGGAATATTCTAATGTATCAAACAGGTAAAAATTGCCAGAACAAATTAAGTGCCGACTCCGAACCCAAGTTTTTAACTTTTTTTCTGCTTGCGGGGGCAACATTATCAGTTATCAGTTATCAGTGAACAGTTATCAGTGAATAATTATCAATTAATTACACTGATTTTATTTCATTGGCAAAACTGCGGACTTTGGTAAATTCTAAGGGTCCGGCTGCGGAACCCCAAATTTGTTTGCGCGTTTCGATATCGAAGCCGCGATCGCGACTGACCCAAGTGGTTTCGGTTAGCTCGACTTCGCTGACTAAATACGTCTGATGACCATTGCGGGGAATCAAGCAACACTCCCCGGGTTCGACACTCCCGAAAAAGCGATCGCCTTCCCATTTAAAGACCATCGAACAGCCTTGCCGACGTTGCAGGCATGCGGGGGAAATCGTGGCTAAAATGCTGGCTTCTCTGGATGCACCAGCATAGAGGATAGGGTCGTCTAAACCGTAATTTTCAATATAGATTTCTCCTTCTTTTTCCACCATGCGATGAATACCTTGGCGATAGGGACTCCAAAGATCGTAATCGTAAACCTGTTCCGAATAAAACCCAATTCCCGAAAAGAATTCCCAAGGCAGGGGACGAAAGAAAACGCGAATGTGAGCGTATTGTGCGGGATTATCCCATGCCTGTTGTTGATTGCTAAATTCTCCTGCCATCCAGCGAGCAAGTTGTAATAAGTTGGAATTCAAAATATAAAATTTACACTTTAAAAATGGACGATCGGAATTTAAAAATCAAAAATCAAAAACGGATAACTGAGCTATTCTGAAGGTGTTTTGAGCGAGCGAATTTCTGAGGCAAAAGAGGCGGTGAGAATTCCTTTTCCGTCGCTGGTTTTAATCAGAGAGACCCGAAAGCGCAGATTTTGCGTTCCAAACCAAATTCGCTCTTCTGCTGCGGCGCGATCGTAAGTGGTTTCGAGAATAAACATATTCTCTTCTGTAATCCGATAATGACCGATCGCGGGAATGGTTTCCGCATAACCTTGCGATCGCAAGAGTTGTCCTTGGTTGGGGCGATCTCGATCGGGGACGGGAACGAGAATGCAGCTTCCTTGCATCGTCTCGTCATCATCCCAGTCCGATTCCCCTTCCCATTCCATTTTAAAGGGACTGGCGACATTTTCTGGCCCGATTTGGGACGATTTACAAAGTTCGCCTAGGGCAGGATCTTCAAGGGCTACGGCGGTAATAGCAATGGTGGAGCGGACTTCTTCAAAATGTTGAAAAGCTAAATTGTGACCGCTACGCTGCGATCGCCAGAGACCGAGGGAATTTTGGACGAATTCATCAATGTTCATAGACTGGACGAGCAAGGATTTCTCAGATAAACGAGCAATCTTCATTCACGCAAGAATGAAGACTGCTCGCAAGCATTCTTGGACTTAATTTAATTAAGCAACTTCGGTAATATTGAGGATTTTACCGCCGGTTTTCTGAATGCTTTGAATGCGTTTGGTTAGTTGAGCAAAACTCACTTCATAAACAGTGTTGCTGCGCTTCATCACGGGCGTTACACCGCCTTGGCTAACTTCAATGCGGAAGCGTTTGCCCGTGTTGTCGTAAGCACCAGAAACCCCAGCCGGTAAACCGATTTTGGTGGCAAGATTGCCGGCAATATCGCCAGTTAAAACGGCTTTCGTACTGCGATCGCTACCTGCAGAGCCAGACATTAAAGCAAAAGTCCGGTTGTAGGTAGAATTTTTCATTCCCACTTGAGTACTGGTGCTGCAAGGATAGGGAACGATATTTTCGCCAAATTTGCTATTGTATTCGTCGCTATCGATATAAGAATCGATATCGGCTCCGTAGCCTTCTGCGTTGTAACGTTGGACGTGTTCGGAAATTTCCGCTTGGTCTTGAGGAGCGCGTCCCAATAAGTGCTTGCAGTTGAGTTCGATAAAGCGGTAGGCAGAAGATGCTTCAAAAAACAAAGAGCGATACAACTCCGACTGAGCTACCATACGCACAAAACCTCGGACAGTGGTATTGCCATTACGAAGCATCGATTCGGCATTCTCGAGGGCATCGCCTTCTAAAATGTGCTGGTTTCCTAAAACTTGTTTGTAAACGGCACGAATGACAACTTGCAGGTCATCTTCGGTAAAGTTCGAACGCAATTCTACCGGCTCGGTATCGGTAACGCAAAACATAGTCTCAAATTCTCCCAATGCTTGATTTTGTTAATGATGTATCTGAATATTTGCAGTGCAAAAAAAACCTGTTAAAAACGGGGTTAAACAGCCTAATTTGAGTCCTTAGCTCGCCCGAGGCAAGGTTAATACCCCAAAGCAACTAAGGACTCAAAAAGTTCTAGTTGATTTCGGTAATGCTCACGATGGTGCCGCTACTGCGATTGATTCGCTGAATTTGCGGGGTCATGCTGCTACCGGAAACAATATATTCGGTGGTGCTGCGACGACGGCGCTTGCAATCGAATTTCCCACCTTTAACCACGATTTTAAACATTTTTTCCGTGGCATCTTTATAACCGCCCAAACGTCCGCCCGAGAGGGGAGGAACGATTTTGCTGGTGGCGTTGGTGGCAATTTCTTCCACTAGTTGAGAGGATTTGGTGGCATAATCGGCTTCTGCGGGTCCCCGGAAGAGGGAGAAGATGCGATTGTAGCTCACTTGTTTCCAACCCACTTGGCTGCTCGTTGCCACGTTATAAGGCACGATATTTTCGCCAAAGTTAGTGGCATATTCTTCGCTATCGATATAAGAATCGATCTCTGCATCGTAGCCGGCATCAATGCAACGGCAGATATGCTCGCTAAGTTCGGCTTGGCTGAGAGGAGCGCGTCCCAACAGGTGTTTGAAGTTCAACTCGACAAAGCGATAGGGGGCAGAGGTCGAGAAGAAGCGATCGCGATACATCTCGGATTTGGCTACGGCACGCACGAATTCTCGCACGGTGTAGCTGCCATCGCACAGTTGAGATTCTGCATTTGTCAAGCGTTCGCTTTCCATCATGTGAGGATTGCCCAAAACTTGACGATAAACAGCGCGAATGACGACTTGCTTGTCGTCGGCATTGCTCGTCGGCCAGAGTTCTACCGGTCCGTCAGCCAGAGCATCGATACCGAATTTAACGGCTGGTGCTGTACTAACCATTCTTAATTTGTCCTTACTTTGTTAAAAAATTTGTGAATTGGTTATTGGTTATTGGTTGTTAGTTATTGATGATTAATTCGACGAACAACCCTTCGATTTCCCTCGGGGCAAAGCGAATAACAAATAACTAATTTACAATGGCGTGATACTAGAAATTACGCCACCTTGCCGATGAATGCGCTGATACTCTTGGGAGAGTTTTTCAAACGGCACGATATAAACTTGGTTGCTGCGACGGAATTTGGAAACTCGGTTGAGAGTTTTCGCACGATAACCGGTGACTTCAATGCGGTAAACTTTGCCTTCCGCACTGGCTCCCACGCCATGACGGGTGCGAGCGCCCACGGGGGTATCTCGGAAAGACCAACCGGCAGAACCACCAGAAGGAGGAACGATGGCCACTGGAGTTTCCTGAATGACCAGTTTATTCAATGCGGGACTCTTACCGGATAAACTGCCCTTAAAGTCGCTGCTAGACGCGCCGCGCAGCAGTTGGAACATATGGGTAAAGCCGACCATTTTCTTCCCGGTTTGGGTTTTGTAGCCCTGATAGAAAGGAACGGTATCTTCCCCAAAGACTTCTTGATACTCATCGCTGTCGAGATAAGAATCAATATCGGCCTCAAATCCAGCTTCATCAAGGATTTTGCTGTGAGCTTTCATTTCTTCAAATCCATCGGGAGCGCGTCCCAACAAGTGTTTGAAGTTCAATTCAATTGAGCGATAGCGGGGGCAGGTATCGAAGAAACGGGAAAGATAGAGATCGGATTTGGCCACCCGGCGCACGAATTCGCGAATGCTAATTTCGCCGAGCTTGAGTTGGGATTCCGGAACGACTAAGCGTTCGCTTTCCATGACGTAGGCGTTCCCCAATACTTGCCGATAGACGGCTTTAATGGCTGCTTCTGCGTCTTCGTCAGAGCGTCCGGGCCACCACTCACAAGGTGGAGTATCTTCAAATAGGGCAACCCCAAGTTGGGATGCGGGTCCAAAAACCATTCAAATTGTCTCCTACTAAGTTAAGCAATTCGCGCGATCGCAGAGATCGGGAGAGTTGATTTTAAAAAATTCAGTTTTAACAATGCAACTGGTTAAAATGCAACTTTATCCTTATTTTTTGCGATCGCTTGTCATTACTACAGAAAAACTGCACAAAAAGTGCTTCTGGAAGATCATCATAGGGATAAAGCGTTACATTATGAGAAAAATTAAAGATTTGTAACGCTCGAGACTTCCTTGATGACACTTTGACATAACATCTTGACAAGCAAGCATCACGAGGAAATTTTTCCGATCCTCTTTTTCCTCTCTTCTAGAGGGAAATAATGCCCCAAGCCGCAAGAGCGATCGCGATAACACCAGCTGTAAGAACACCTCCACCAGCCAGAGCGACTGCAATCCAAAGTTTTTCGACAATGGGAGGAAGTGGAACGCTTAGAGTTTCTATCGGCGGGAAATAGCCCATTGCTTCAAGTTGGGCGCGATGATCCGCTCCGTAACGGGGCATATGGGCGAAAGTTACATCTCCAAGAGTTCGTTGAGACAAAATTCGCCGCCGTTGATACGGGACGGTGTTATCGCCGAAATTATCTAAATATTCGTCGCTGTCAATTAAGGCATCGATAAAACCTTTCAAGCCTTGGGTAGCAATAACAATCGACCAAGCCAATTTTTCACGCTCGTCGTAAACGTCGCGACCCAAGAAACGCTGCACGCACATTTGTGCAAAGCGATAGTTGTTACTACAATCATAGTTGCGGGTACGGAAGTTTGACGAGAGTGCCAGTCCCCGCACGAATTCCCGCACGGTGATTTGACCGAATCGCAATTGCGATTCTAAGCCAGTTTGACGATTGCTGGCAATAACTTGCTGTTCGTTGTAAATCTGACGATATGCCGCTTGAATTAAGCGATCGAATTCGTCGGCGGAGGGTAGCGTTTCTAGGGAGTAATTTTTGGATTGCTCGTCTCCAGGTACTTCATAGCCCGCAACTCTCTGGTTTTGAGTTTTGGGGGCGTATTCTAACAAAGGAATTGCCATATTCTTGTTTAAGTATTCTCGTTTAAGTGTTAAACAAACATTGTCAAAACAGTTTAAGGGAGTATTTCCTTGTTTTCAAGGTTTAGTAAATATACCTACTCCGTTAACCTAAAAACACCATATCAACATTAGGGCAATGCTTTCACGAGCCAGTCACAAACTGTAAAATTAGTTCAACAATTTGTAATAATTCTCAGCAACGAGGTCAGGTTTCTTAATTTTTTCTGCTAATGTAAAGTTATATTGCATATTTTGCCCGAGCCCATGGAACTTGAAGAGATTAAAATCCAGCTAAAGAGCGAAAATCCCCAAGATCGGCTTAGAGCTTTGACGGCTTTGAGAGAATGGGAAACTGAAATTGCGGTTCCTTTGCTGCAAAGCAAGCTGCACGATCCAGCGTTTTTAGTGCGTTCTTTTGTAATGATGGGGTTGGGAAAGAAGCAAAATGATACAGCTTACGATTGTCTGCTCGAGGCGATCGCTCATGATAAAGATCATAATGTGAGAGCGGAGGCAGCAAATTCTCTCGCGAGATATGGAGAAAAGGCCACACCTCAACTTATACAAACATTTCGTCAAGATTTTCACTGGTTAGTACGACGCAGTATTTTAGCCGTATTGATGGAAATGTCGGACTCAGAAGCGATTTATGAAATTTGCTTGATGGGACTTGCCGATAAGGATCTGACCGTGCGAGAATCGGCGATGTCTTGTTTGGGGCTTTTGGTGGGATCGAATCGAGAGGAAGAGGCGTTAGAAAAACTCTTAACTTTTGTAGATGCGGAATTCTGGCGCACTCGCTATTATGTTGCTCGTACTCTTAATGCTTTCGATCGTCCTCAAGCTAAAGCTGCACGCGATCGCCTCCGTCAAGATGAAGATTCTCGCGTCGTTGGTGCAGTTTTGGAAAAATTGTTACCGTGAATGATTAGAACTCAATATTAAAACTAATGGTAATAATCTTCTTTCTTGGTGCTGCGATCGCAACGCAAAACGCCTTCAAGTCGATTATTGGGGACGAGAATGATCATCATCGTTTTGACATTTCCATTCCTCGCAATTCTCTGTTTTTTTATTAAGATATATTTTGAATTTTAAAAAAATATTACAAGAGTACATAAAAATTAATTTCCCAATGAGAGGATTTCGTTAATATCGAGAATTAATATTAAACCTATCTCTAACTTTTTCCTCTCAATTATTGATGCTGTCCCTTCTTAATCATCTTCGCTTAAAATGGTTTCTCGCTACGAGAGCCTTAGATTATAGTGCGGACTTTGTAGAAACTCTGTATAAAATTTATCTCAATCACAATAAAATTATTCATTTTCGTAACGGTTATCCTGTTTATTCTCTCTCAACTCCAGCTTTATTTAGCAAACCCGCCGCTCATTTTATCGCCCGTGCCTTATATCGTACCATTCAAAACAAAAACTTACCCAACTTAATGAGTTTTGCCGTGAATGATGCCTGTAATGCGGTCTGCGAACATTGCAGCTTTTTTGAAGGAGTAGAAGAAAAAGGACGCGAAATTTTAACATTACCTCAGGCCCAAAAACTTATACAAGATGCTCAAGAACTCGGGGTTTCTGTTATTAATATAGTAGGTGGCGAACCTTTACAGCGAGAAGATTTAGGCAATATTTTAAAGAGCGTTGATAAAGACTTATCGACAACAGTTTTATTTACCAATGGCTGGCATTTACAAGACCGCGCTAAAGAACTGAAGCGATCGCATTTGGACAGTATCTACGTGAGTCTTGATGCCAGCGATCGCACCAAACACGACACTTTTCGCCAAAAACAAGGACTCTTCGATCGCGCCATAGCCGGTATTGAAAAAGCAAAACGTGTCGGCTTTTCTGTAGGCATTTCTACTACAATGACACCCGAATCCTATCAAGCGGGAGAATTACAAAATATTATTCAGATGGGAAAAGAAATTGGCATACATGAAATCTTAGTATTCGATGCTTTACCGACAGGAAGATACCAAGATCGGACAGATTTAATTGATAATCCCGACTGGGTAGAAGAAATGATGCGATCGGCAAAACGATACAATCAAAAAGAAGATTATCCGGGGATCATTTTCTTTGCTTATTTTACCAGTCATCGTAGTGTTGGTTGTTCTTGCGGCACGAGTTATTTTTATGTTTCCCCTTATGGCGATATCATGTCTTGCGATTTCAATCACGCCAAATTCGGCAATATTTTAGAAGAACCACTCTGGAAAATCTGGGAAAAATTAACCACATTACCCGAATTTTGTCAAGCCAAATGGGGGGGGTGTAAAGTAAAAGACAATCAATTTTTGCAAAAGGAAAATATATTAATAACCAATAACCAATAAAAATGCTGTATCCAATTCTAGCACATTGTACCTTTGATAAATCGCCGACAATTCCGATCGTTGCCTTTGAAATTATCGTGCTTGTCGGTACGGGAATCGCTATTTTTTTCTTGAATAAAATCAAAGATAAGATTTTACCGAGATTTCTGATTACCGCGATCGGAGTGCTAATCTTTGAACTCTTTACTGCTCCCATGTGGCATAATTATCGCTTGGGAGGATGGGCGTATTTATATCTCGATGTTAGTTGGATTTTAACGATCGGTTGGACGGCATTAATATTAACTGTCACTCTCCTCGTCGATCGCTTTTTGGCAAAATGGAAAGCAGGGAAAAGATTTCTGATTTATCTCGGTATTCTTACGGTTTTTGTTACGATCTTAGAAGCGATCGTGGTTAATTTAGGCATTCGCAGTTACGCACCGGAAGTTTTAGCAGATATGACAGGAATCTTTATTTTTGGCGTTCCTATTATTGAAGTTTTTTACTATACTCCCGTCTTTACAGGTTTAGTCATCAGCTTTTATAAATATTGGGAATTTGCCCTCGATGAAGAGCCTTTAATTCCCAGCAAGCGGCGCAAATGGTTGCGAAGTTTATCGATTGCTTTTGTCGCCGTATTCTTGTTTGAAGTGATGATACAGCCTATGGTTAATAATGAAAATTTACCGCAGTGGTCGTATTTATTTTTTGATATTAGCTGGATTCTTATAGGTTTATGGGTGTTAATTATTGGTGTTGCTGCGATCGTCGGCGAATGGTTTTTCTTACAGTTGCCCATTTTCTATCGCTTTTTAATTGCCTTGGGCATTACTGGCGCGATCGCATTACCTTTAGAATCATGGTTAATTGTCAATGGCTATCGAGTTTATGGAGAGAGTGCATTACAGAGTTTTATCGGTATAGAAATGCCGATTACAGGCGTTCCTATTGAAATTGCCTTTGCGATTCCTTGTTACATGGCACTAATTATTACCTTTATTCGCTATTGGGAAACGATTTTGGATAACCGCTTATGAAATTTTTCCTCAAAGTTACTGTTGGTTTTCTTATCACCTTCCTATTGTTGTGCATTAATGGCATTAATAATGCGATCGCCATTGTCGGTTTGTCGATTATTTGTACGGCAGGTGTTAGCTTAGTGATGTGGATTCCCCTTTGGTGGTTGGTGGGATGGATCGCCTTCGCTATTTATGGCACCATCGCAAAACCATCTCAAGACTCTCCCGCACGTTCCGAAAGCATGAAAACCACCACAAATCAACAAGCACTGCTAAACTATATTAAACTGGCTAGAAGTAAAGGATTCAGCGATAGTCAAATTAGCACTCGCTTGCGAGTTGAAGGATGGAACGAGACAGAAATTGAAGCAGCACGACAACTCGCAAGCGAGAATGCAGGATGATATTGAGAATAATGCTAAAACGATGGTGGATTTATCAACAAGAACGGTTTCCCATACTTCAGCATGGGATGCTAATTTTCGTTTTTAGTAGCGCGACGGTTTTTTATTCCGCTTTACTTCGCGATCGCACTCCCGATCCGCGATCGCTTCTGGTGGCTTTTCTGACCCTATTTTTATTTTTTGTGCAATTAAGAATTATTGATGAATTTAAAGACTATGACGACGATCGTCGCTATCGCCCTTATCGTCCCGTCCCTCGGGGTTTAATCGACTTGAAAGAGTTGGGAATTGTGGGGATTCTCAGCGCGGCAGTACAATTATATCTCGCTTATTCGTTGTGTATAGACTTAGCAATTTTATTGGGATTTGTCTGGATCTATATGCTTTTAATGAGCCAAGAATTTTTCCTGAAGCCTTTACTAAAAACACACCCTATTTTATATTTAACCAGCCATAATTTAATTGTACCGCTTATCTGCTTATATGGAACCGCTTGCGATTGGTTAGTGGTTGGAGAGTCTCTGCCTTTAGAAATATTTTGGTTCCTTGTTGCCAGCAGTAGCACTGGGTTAGTGATAGAAGTCGGGCGTAAAATTCGCGCCCCTCAAGATGAAGAAGTTGGCGTAGAAACTTATAGTGTTTTATGGGGACGAGATAATGCTGTTTTAGTTTGGTGTTTTGTTATTTTGTTAAGTTCAATTACTTCTTATTTTGCTGCGGAACAAATCGGTTTTTCTCGCCCTTTTGGGTTTTTACTTTTTATTTTAGGGATGGGAGTGAGCTTAATTGCTTACGTTTTCTTCAACCGTCCCAGCCGCAAAGGTGCAAAATTAATTGATATAATGTCCGGGTTATGGACATTATCAATCTATCTGAGTTTGGGTATCATTCCTTTTTTCCTCCATTATGAGGTATATAGTTTCTTTGCGGGATAAACCCCAAAAATCAATTATGGGAAGCAAAGGTTGCGCGATCGCACAACTCCAGCAAAAAGGCTTCCTCACTCCTCCCGGTTTCATTCTCGCACCCGAGGCATTTACAGATAGCTTATCCTCTCCAAATTATCGCCTCTACCAAGAATTATGCCGAGATAAAACGGCAAAATTTAGCGAAATTGCCGCCCTTTTAAACAGCTTACAACTCAGCGAGCGAGTTCAACTAGAATTGCTCCAAAATTTAGCCGATCGCTTTCCTTATGGAGGACGATTTGCTGTCAGATCTTCCGCCATAGAGGAAGACACCCCTCAAGCATCTTTTGCAGGACAATTAAAAACGATTTTGGGCGTTCCCGTCGAAGATTTAGGGGAAAATATTATTCAAGTTTGGCGTTCTGCTTTTAGCGAAAATGTTATCAACTACCGCAAAAATCGAGGATTATTGCCTATTTCTTGCCCTCCTGCCATTTTAATTCAACAAGCGATTGAACCGATTGTTTCTGGGGTTGCTTTTGGTGCAGATCCAGTCACGGGACGGCGCAATATTATTGTCATTAGTTCGGTATATGGTTTGGGAAGTTCTTTAGTATCTGGAGAAAGTAATGCCGATACTTTTTATTTGGATCGCCACGATCGCATCATTCAACGTCAAATTGCAACCAAAGAAAGGCAGCATCAACTTAAATCTGGACTAGAAGTCGGTATTATTGTTACCGAAGTTCCTGCAAAATTAAGTACAAAATCGAGTTTAAATGATGCACAAATCCAAGAAATTGCTAAGTTAGTGCGTCGCTGCAATCAAACTTTTGGTAGTCCTCAAGATATCGAATGGGCGATCGCCAACGATCGCTTGTATATTCTGCAATCTCGTCCTATTACCGCTCTCCCACAAATCTCTCAACCGACAGGAACTTATAATCTTTGGGACAATAGTAATATTGCCGAAAGTTACAATGGCGTGACAACACCTCTCACTTTTTCTTTTGCCCGTCGTGCTTATCAAGAAGTTTATCGCCAATTTTGTCTTTTATTGGGCGTTTCTCCTCAAGTTATTACGCAAAAAGAGCGTGTTTTTCGCAATATGTTGGGCTTTATTCAAGGAAGAATTTATTATAACTTATTAAATTGGTATCGGGTTTTGGCTTTACTGCCGGGATTTCGTATTAATCGTCAGTTTATGGAACAGATGATGGGGGTTAAAGAATCCCTCCCTGATGAGATTATAAAAGAATTACAACAAAGTAATTGGCACGATCGCTTGCAAGATAGCTGGCGAATTTTCATAACTGCGATCGGGTTAATCAAAAATTATTTTCTCCTGCCCCACAAAATCCGCAAATTTTACAAAAGATTAGAAAAAAGTTTACAGATAAAAAATAATCAATTACCCGAAAACACTGATGAGTTAGTTGCTTACTATCGCCAGATCGAACAAGAATTATTAACGCATTGGGATGCTCCTTTAATTAATGATTTCTTTGCCATGATTTTTTATGGGGTGTTGCGTCGCTTAACTGCAAAATGGTGTGGAGATGAAGCGGGGACAATGCAACACGATTTACTGGCAGGACAAGGAAATATTATTAGTACGGAACCCGCAAGAAGAATGCGAAAAATGGCAGCGATCGCAGCCCAAAATGAGGTATTTGTTCAGATTCTCTGTCAAGGTTCCTTAGAGACGATTTTAGAAGCAATAGAGACAATACCAGAGTTTCGCTCGCGATATCGAGATTATTTAATTCGGTTTAGCGATCGCTGTTTGGATGAACTGAAATTAGAAAGTCCCACCCTGAATGATAATCCTTTACCCTTGCTGCGGGCGATCGGCATTCTTGCCCAATCGTCCCCCAACCCTCAACCCCCAACCCCTAACCCCACGTTATTAAAAATTCGTCGTTCCTTGCGATCGCACCCTTTGCGACGATTGATTTTTCATTGGGTATTGCAAAATGCACGGAAACGAGTGCGCGATCGCGAAAATCTTCGCTTTGAAAGAACGCGAGTTTTCGGTCGGGCGAGACAGGTCTTTTTAGCCTTGGGACGATGCTTTTTTGTAGCAGATCTGCTCGAGAGTCCCGATGATATTTTTTATCTCGAAGTTGAAGAAGTTATGCGTATCGTGGAAGGTACCGCAACCTGTACGAATTTAAAAGGATTGGTTGCCCTTCGCAAGGCCGAATTTGCAAGTTATCAAGAAGGGAAAACTCCGAGCGATCGCTTGGAAACTTACGGGATTCCTTATCAGAAAGGACAGCTTTTAGAACAACTTTTCACCCCGATTTCATCAGAGAATTGTCAACAAGGAATCGGTTGCTCTCCGGGGATCGTTCGCGGTTCGGTGCGCGTCATTAAAAACCCTCAACAAGTTTTAGAGCAAGATAATTCTTCCACCTTACAACCCGGTACAATTTTAGTGGCAGAACGCACCGATCCCGGTTGGATTCTTCTTTTTCCGGCTGCTGCGGGATTATTAGTCGAACGTGGCAGTGTTTTATCTCATGCAGCCATTGTTTCTCGAGAATTGGGTATTCCTGCGATCGTTTCTATTCCGGGGGTTACACAATGGTTGAAAGATGGCGATCGCGTCGAATTCGATGGTAGTACGGGAAAAGTTTATAAACTGCAAAATTAGTTGGTTTCTCCTTAATAACGCGATCGTACTGACTCTACATAACTACTTATAATTTGTTCGATAATAACCACAGAATTTGCTTTTTATTGAGAGTTTTGCGAAGAAATCGCGCTCTTTTTTTGCACCAAAAAGAAGAGAACAAAAATGAGCGCAATTAAAATTTGATAAAAAGTTTAGAGATTCCCTTGACAAGTTCTAATAAAAACGTTAGAATATATTTTGGCAAACTCTATATAGAGTTTGCCAGTTTACATCCTTATTAAGGATAAAGCTAAAGTTTTCTTTTTTAGCAATGTAAGTAATTAGCAGTGTAACGAAAAAGGTGGTACAAATGAATACTGCTGTATTAAACAATTATTTAGGAGAATTTACATTTCAAAAAGTTTCTAAAATTAAACAACCGTATCCCATTCACTCTTCTCAACTCCAAAAATTGACCACTGTATTGGAACAGTTAACTATTTTAGTCGAACAACAATGGGAGCAACTCTCAGAGCGCGATCGTGAGGTTCTTGTCGCAATTGTTTATGGTACAATTGAGTCATCGGCAAAGAATCAAAACAAAATTTTAAATCTCTGGAGGAAATTATCATTTGCTTGGCTGTTAATCAAAAGTGGAGAAGAGTCTTTTGTTACTTACCGTAATGCGGTACGCCGTTTTATCGATAGCGTACTAGATCGAGTTGAGCGCTCTCATCCTGATTATGAAGCACAGATGTTTGAAGTTTTACAAGATGTATTGTCTGAACCTGATGATTACCCAGCAATGACACAAGATGAATTTGGAGAGTGGCTCTCAAGTCTATAAAATTAAACCCTCAAAAAAGTTTCAATCCTCTTTCAAAAAACTTAAAAAGCGTCATTATAAAGGGAAAAAATATCAGGAAACTTTTACGCAAGCTATCAGGCAAGTTGGTAGAGACTTGAGTAATAATCCTTTTCTCTCCAATTCTAAGCTCGAAACTCTTCCTAAAAAAATACAATTGGAAGAAAACTTAGAGTTCCGCAAATATTCTTTTAGAATGCCTAAGTTACAAGGTGCATCCGAGCAAGGAAGACTGATGTATCTCGTCGATCGCGAGAAATATGAAATAGAATTGGTGTGGATTTATACCCACGAAGAATTTCCCAAACGCCCGAGCGATCGAGACTTAAAACAAATTCTTGAGGAAATTCAACAAACTCGAGAAGAGAGCGATCTCATCGAACCCGAAGAGAATGATACTGAACGAGAATAATCTCAGAAAGAGCGCGGGAGAAATTTGCTCTCAACTTCGCATTGTGGAACATTCCAAAATCTAGAGAAGAACGACACGCGCCAGAACAAGGATAAAATTGGCGGATAGAGGAGCATTTTGGCCGAAAGACGATTAAACTAGCTGTTGAGGAGCGACGCGATCTCGTACATCAAACCCATGACAACTGCCACCCAAAACGACTTTAAATACAGCCTTGAAGATTCCATCGGCCAAGGCATCTTCAGCACCACCTATCCAGCCCTTGAAGTCAATTCCAATCAACCCGTCACCATCAAAACCTTAGCGGCAAATCTCCACGATCATCCCAACTTCGATCGCTTCTGTCAGCATTTTCTCGACCTCAGCCAACGCTTTTCCCAAATTTCCCATCCTCACTTGCCCGGAATTTGGGAAAGTTTCGCCGAAGAAGGCATTCCCTATGTTGTCTACGATCGCATTCTCGGTCAGAATCTTGCTGATAAAATCGCCGCCGAAGGACCCGTTTCTGAATCTCGTGCTAAAGGTTGGATCGAGCAAATCGCTTCTGCTCTCTCCACCCTTCATGATGCCGGACTACAACATCTCGACATTCAACCCCGCAATATTATTTATCGTCCCGAAACCGATGATGTGGTGTTGGTAGACTTGGGAATGACCTGCGACCTTACCCCCGAAATTCGCCAAACCCACGCCAACCTAATCGCCCCGGGATATGCCGCGATCGAACAGTACGATCCCAAGGGAAAAACTTCCACAGCCACGGATATTTACGCCCTCAGTGCTGTCTTTTACTTCCTACTGGCAGGAAATCCCTTACCGCCGGTTCCTTTACTAGAACATATTCCCCCGGAAAAATGGCAAAAATTCCCCGAAGGTGTCACCCCAGAAATTAAAGCCGCGATTTTACAAGGATTATCCGCCCCCGAGCAGCGATCGCAAACCGTAGAATCATGGTTATCTCAGTGGCATCCCGCTCCCGTTGTCGAACCGACTCCTGTGGCACAAGAAGTTACCCCAGAAAGCCCACAATCCGAAGATATTCCCGTTCGTGAAGAACCTTCCTCTGCACAACCTCCCACTGTCGAACTGCCATCTTTCTCGGCTTCGCAAAAAAGCAATTCTCCGGCATCTTTGGAAGAACTCGAACCCGCAGCAACACCTGCTCCTCAGCCAAAATCAGAGAAACGCCAAAAAACCAAACCCAAAACTACAGAGGTCGTCGGGAAAACCCCTCGTCGGCAGAAAAAAACACAAAAATCTCGCAAAAAATCCACTAAAGCCGATCGCACCAAACCCAGCGAAAAACTCAGATTTCCGGTTGGTGCATTATTGATGACCAGCGCGATCGCGGCTTCAGCAGGGGCGGGTTTTGGTTTATCCTTACGACTCAACCGCCCCACTGAAGCGGGTTCAACTTTTTGGCACAACGAGCAATCTTTCCCTCCGATCGAGGATTGGAAGCAAGAGTAACGCTTTGGCTGCCCTCGACTCAGGAGGAAGCGAAGGAAAGCGATCGCTAAAAAACTCAGCCCATCTAGAAAATACTCCTCATTCCGATCCGGTCTTGATTTAAGTTATAATTTTGTTACAAAATGTCAAGAAGAGCCGCCCATGAGCAATCCTGTTACTCGTTCCTTTTTTATTGGTAGAGCCTTTGCAGAAGTCTTGGGCGAAAAAGCCGAACATGCTTTTACCAATGCCCTGAGCGAACTCGGTAAATTTGATGCCGAACAGCGCGAGAAATTTCGGCAATTGGCCGAAGAAACGATGGCCAGAGCCGATCGCGAAATGGCCGAAGCCAATACGGGAGGTATGGCAACGGGACAAACCGGCAATGGCGAGAGTTCCGGAGATCTGCAAGAAACTATCGACGATCTGCGAGCGGAAATTGCCAGCCTGCGATCGGCCCTGAATGCCCATCGGAATCCCCCGACTTAAGGCGCACTTAAAACTCCTTGCCAGTTTATCTGGTCTTTTTTTTAGTTTTTTTAACTCTTTTAAATCCTCCTTTTAACTTAAAAAGTGTCTGCCCTATCTTCCCCTCCAACTGAAAACCAATATTCCGCTATTGTTGAACCGAGCGATCGCCTTGCCCGTCCAGAGCGAGGGAAAAGTAAATACCGTTGGAATCGCAAAAATTACTCTCGTTTTCGTCGGCGTGCCGATATCTGGCGAGCAGTTCTCACTTTCTTAACGGAATTATGGTGGGATAGTAAAAAATGGTCTTATCCCGGGGGCTACAGCGAAGAAAAACGGCAAAAACGCCGCCAAAAACAAGCGGTTTGGTTGCGAGAGACTTGTTTGGAATTGGGGCCGACATTTATTAAAGTCGGTCAGCTTTTCTCCACTCGCGGGGACTTATTTCCGACAGAATATGTCGCTGAACTCAGCAAACTGCAAGACCAAGTTCCCGCCTTTTCCTACGAACAAGCCGCCGCCATCATTCAGGAAGATACGGGAAAATCGGCGAACGAACTTTTCCGCAGTTTTGAGCCCACTCCCCTCGCCGCCGCCAGTTTGGGACAAGTTCACAAAGCTCAACTCCATAGCGGGGAAGAGGTGGTTGTTAAGATACAGCGACCGGGCTTAAAACAGCTTTTTACCATCGATTTAGCCATTCTCAAACGCATTGCCCAATATTTCCAAAATCATCCCTATTGGGGCAAGGGACGAGATTGGATGGGGATTTATGAGGAATGTTGCAAAATTCTTTGGGAAGAAACGGACTATCTTAACGAAGGGCGCAATGCCGATAACTTTCGGCGTAATTTCCGGCATTTGGATTGGGTAAATGT
Organism: Spirulina sp. LEGE 11439; assembly: GCF_059821285.1. Classification (NCBI taxonomy): domain Bacteria; kingdom Bacillati; phylum Cyanobacteriota; class Cyanophyceae; order Spirulinales; family Spirulinaceae; genus Spirulina; species Spirulina sp. LEGE 11439. The sequence goes on along the minus strand of NZ_JCAMRX010000016.1, from coordinate 32,935 downwards.
ACCTCGGGTGTACTGGCGTTATGCTTCTCCCCGCGTCCTCACCCTCGAATATATGCCGGGGATTAAAATCAGCCACCACGAAGCGATCGAAGCGGCAGGACTGGATCGCAAGCTCCTCGCCCGTTTGGGGGCGGAGGCGTATCTCCGGCAGTTGTTAAATGATGGCTTTTTCCATGCCGATCCCCACCCCGGTAATATTGCCGTCGCACCGGATGGGGCGATGATTTTTTACGATTTTGGCATGATGGGACGCATTAAGGCCAATGTGAGGGAAGGTTTGATGGAAACCCTCTTCGGTATTGCGGAAAAAAATGCCGATCGCGTCATTGCCTCTTTAATTGAATTAGAAGCCCTGCAACCCACAGGAGATTTATCCCCAGTGCGGCGATCGATTCAATATATGCTGGATAACTTTATGGATAAGCCTTTTGAGGATCAGTCCATTGATGCGATCGGGGAGGATCTCTACGAAATTGCTTACGATCAACCCTTTCGTTTTCCCGCTACTTTTACCTTTGTCATGCGAGCATTTTCGACCTTGGAAGGCGTGGGTAAGGGTTTAGACCCAGATTTTAATTTTATGGAAGTCGCCAAACCTTTTGCACTGGATATTATGACCAACACCAACGGACAAAACAGCAATCTCCTCGATAAATTGGGACAACAAGCTGCCCAAGTGAGCAGTACGGCATTGGGACTGCCGCGACGGATTGAGGATACCATCGAAAAATTAGAGCGGGGAGATATCCGCGTGCGGGTGCGATCGACGGAATCCGATCGCTTGTTACGAAAATTAAGTGCGGTTCAGCTGTTGACCAACTATACTTTATTAGTTGGGGCATTTACGCTATCTGCTACTATCCTCTTAGTAAACGATAAAATTATTTTGGCAGTCATTGTTGCTGGGGTTGCCGCCGTGCTGAGTCTCTTAATTTTGAGGCTGATGCGAAAACTCGACCGCACCGATCGCCTGCCGTAATCCTCGTCAAACTTGTTTGAGATTCAATCAATATGAAACGTCGCTTCACGGGGCTAACCGATACTGGAGTTCTTCGATCTGTCAATCAGGATGATTATTACATCGATCCACAAGGGCGCTTTTTCATCGTCGCCGATGGAATGGGAGGTCATGCTGGCGGTCAAGAAGCCAGTCGTATTGCCACACAATCCATTCAGGCTTACCTGAACGATCGCTGGGATCGTAAAATCGACTCGGAGGAATTATTAACAGAGGCGATCGAGGATGCCAATCAAGGAATTTTAGACGATCAAGAGGAGCATCCCGAGCGATCGGATATGGGGACGACGATTGTGATTGTTATGTTCCGCCGCGATCGCGCTTGGTCTGCTCATATTGGCGATTCTCGCTTATATCGCCTACGCGGAGAAGAACTCGAGCAGGTGACGGAAGATCAGACTTGGGTGGGACGGGCGATGAAAATGGGGGATTTGACCCCAGAGGAGGCGCGGATTCATCCTTGGCGGCACGTTTTATCTCAATGTCTCGGGCGCAAGGATCTGCAACATATTGAAATTCAAAAGATAGAGGTTAAGGGCGGCGATCGCTTGTTGTTGTGTAGTGATGGATTAACGGAAGAAGTCCCAGATCCTTCGATTCAAGAGTTTCTCATGGAGAGCGAAAACTGTGAGGAAGCTGCGAAGGGATTGGTAGAACAAGCTAAGGAAAATGGCGGCTCTGATAATATTACCGTGGTGGTAGTGGTTGAAGATTGAATAATTTAAGCATAATTATTTAACTTGGAAAAATGCGATCGCGTTGCCATATTGTGAGTGCGATCGCATTTTTTATAGCATGACCAATGAGGACATCTTCCTCTCTCTGGGTTCTCTGTACCTCTGTGGTGAACTTTCTTCAAACCAGCGCAGGAACGTCCAAAAGTTCTCCTGTCAAACTAAAGGCTCGAATTTCTGTAATTTTCACTCGCACGATCGCCCCCTTCAACGCCTCGATATCTCCCTCAAAAAATGTCAAACGATTGCCTCGCGTCCGTCCCATCACCTGAGAAGGATATTTAGGATTGCGATCTTCGACTAAAACCTCCTCGATCCGTCCGGCATAGCGCTGAGTTCTTTCGGCGGCCTTCACTTCCACCAAGCGATTTAACCGTTGTAAGCGATCGCGTTTCACATTCTCCGATAATTGATTGTCCCATAACGCGGCGGGAGTCCCGGGACGAGGGGAATAAGCTGCCGTATTTAATTGGTCGAACCCAATATCTTCAACTAATTTTAACGTATTCTCAAACTGTTCTTCCGTTTCTCCCGGGAATCCTGCGATCGCATCGGCACTAATGGACGCATCCGGCATATAATCGCGAATTTTAGCAATGATGCGGCGGTACTTTTCGTGAGTATATCCCCGTGCCATTGCTTTCAGGAGGGCATTATCTCCCGACTGAAAGGGAATATGAAAATGTTCGCAGACCTTGGGTAATTCGTAACAGGCACGAATCAATCGTTCGGTAAAATAGCGGGGGTGACTGGTGGCAAAACGAATGCGATCGATCCCCGGCACGTCATGGACGAAATAGAGCAAATCCGTGAGGGTATGCTTGTTGCGACCTTCCGGGGTGCTTCCGGGTAAATCGCGCCCGTAAGCGTCGATATTCTGTCCCAAAAGCGTGATTTCCTTATATCCCTGTCTTCCCAACTCTTCCATTTCCGCCCGGATCGCCTCGGGGGTGCGAGACTGTTCGACTCCGCGCACGTTGGGAACGACGCAATAGGTGCAGCGTTCATTGCAACCATAGATGACATTCACCCAAGCGGTCACGTTGCTATCTCGGCGGGGTTTAGTAATATCTTCGACAATGTGGATCGGTTCTGTGGCAACGACTTGATTCCCTGCAAACACCTGTTCCAATAAATCCCGCAAACGGTTGGCGTGTTGGGGCCCCATGACTAAATCTAATTCCGGTACCCGTCGCAAAAGTTGCTCTCCTTCTTGTTGGGCGACGCATCCCGCGACAATTAAAGTTAAATCCGGCTGTTTGTGCTTGCGTTTCGCCTGTTTGCCTAAATAAGAATAAACCTTCTGTTCGGCATTATCCCGAATCGTACAGGTGTTGTAGAGAATTGCATCTGCACCGTTAGGATCTTCGCACCATTGCCACCCCATGTCCTCAAAAACGCCAGCCATGCGTTCCGAGTCAGCTTTGTTCATCTGACAGCCAAAGGTTGTAATGTGGTATTTGCGGGATGCAGTCATTTCAGTTATCAGTTATCAGTTCGGATTGTTAAAGCGGGAGGCTTGAGACCTTATTGTTTTGGTTCTGGTTTTTGAGTTTTTTGCGAAAACCTTTTTATTGTAGCGCTTTTGCTAAAGCGATCGCGACGAAAATGCAGATTCTTGTGACGATAACGATCGATCTTCTTGACGAATTTATTTCTATTGCGTTAGATTTTATATAACAAGCGCTCGATATTAATCAGATGCCTAAAGTCGTTGATGCCGAACAATATCGCCGCACTCTCCTGCAACAATGCTTCTTTCTCTTTGCCGAGAAAGGATATGCGAATGTCACTACTCGTCAAATTGCTGAAGCCTTGGGGGTGTCTACAGGAACGCTTTACCACTACTTTGCCAGCAAAAAAGACCTGTTCGCGCAATTGGTGGAAGAGATTGCCGATCGAGATGTATGGGCAATGCAACAGCAGATCGATCGCGATAAAACGTTGTCAGAACGGATTACAGTTTTCGGGCAAATTCTGGTTGACAATGCGGAATATTTAATTGCAGCAGAGGCGATTTGGCTGGATTTCTACCAACATTACGATGTTGAGGAAAAGCAAAACGCTCTGATTCTCCACAGGATTATCGGGCAATATCAACAAGCGATCGCCAATTTACTCGGCATCGACGATCTCAAAATTGCCCGTTTTATCCGCACGGCGATCGATGGAATTCTCTGCGAACAGTTGTCTGCACTTGACTTGGAACTGTTTGCCGAACAAGTGGATTTCTTGATGGCGATGTTAAGCGCCTATTTCGAGAAACAGGCGATCGTCAGTATCGAGTCAGAGGCGATCGCGTAAATATTTTTTTTGCGCTGATATATAACGAGCGTTTGATATAAAAAATTGGAGTCAAACCCATGACTTGGATCGACTATCCCAAAACTCAATCAAATCAAGCGATCGCGCAAACTTCTATCCTCAAGGAACTCATGCAAAACTTAAATAATGACTGGCAAATGATGCGAATCGGTAAGGCTTTTTTGGCCATGTTATGGGGAGACGAGAGTTTAGCAACAGTGGGAGAACTGGATGATGCGTTACTGCAAACTCCTTCCTTCGACTTGGCCGCTCAATTTCTCGCGCAAGATCCCGATTGTGCTGCTTTAATTCAGGAACGGTATCTTCCTCCAACCCATGACTTGCCAAAGCTTTTGTCTTACCCAAAAGATTCTCTCGGCTATATTTATGCTACTAACGTAACGGCACAAGGATTCAATCCTAATTTACATATTGGCATGGACATTAACTCTGATGCCAGCTATATAGAAGCCCGATTGAGTCAGACTCACGATATTTGGCACGCGATTACAGGATTCGATGCGTCTTCTATTGGTGAAATTGGCTTGCAAGCCTTTCATTTGGGACAATTTCCCTATCCTCTCGCAACCATGTTAGTTGCTAATAGTTTAATCGGGATAACGCTCTTTGAACCGGAGAGCCTACCGCCTTTACTCGAGGCGATCGCTCGGGGTTGGGAAATGGGTCGTCAAGCGAAATCTCTGTTTGCTCAAAAATGGGAGGAGAGTTGGGAGCGATCGCTGAGCCAATGGCAGCTTGAGTTAAACGTAAAACCAATTTAGATGAAAAGTGCGATCGCGAGACGCTAAACCCATATGACAGAATCTGAGGGAATTACAGAAAGAAATCCGCGATCGCGCCAATCTCCATCGGGATTCAGTAAATACGCTAAATCTCTCAACCATTTATGCAAGCACCTTCCTCGAAATATGAAGGTGTCCTTCTTGATTTGTGTATTTTTAAGTTTATAATCTTCAACAAAAAAACTCAAACAGACAAATAATAATCGCTCTGAGTATCTTTTCCGAATAAATACTAAGAGAAAAAAACAATATTTCGTCAAAATCAATTGTGTTGTCGTCAATTTTCACCGATGTGAAAGTTTACAAGAGCTTTACTTTAATTAAGCACTGTATAAAGATTGCATCAAGAATTGAATTTTGGGATGGACATCAATATTCATCTTCTCTAGGATAAAAAAGTAACGAAATCGAGAGAAAAAGTAACAACCTACAACGATTAGTCAAAAAAACACTTATTAATATCAGCTTCTCTCTTGCACTCAAACTTTAATTTGTACGACAAACCAACCGGGTAAAAAATAATGAAAGCGACCTTCCCCAAAATCATCAATTCTTCTCTCTTTACCGCAAGTTTAGCAGTTGCTGCTGCTACGTTTGCCGCTCCAGCCGAAGCCTTTACCCTTGGTTACAATGGTTACTTTGGCAGCACCAATGACCCAGCAACCGGCGCATCAGCTAGCGTAGACTTTACTTTTACCGACTTGGCAGATGGTAGCATCCAACTGGACTTGCTCCTAACCAACACTACCGGACAAGCCAATATGACCGAAGGGCTGACAACAGATGGGGCAAATGAGTCAGAGTTTCTGAGTGTGGGTTTTGATTTTGCCGACGGAGATTTAACCGACAAGTTAAACATTGTCAGCTACAGCCTTGGGGATCCGGCTTTTGATGAAATCGTTTATGACGATACCTCTCTAAGTGGCGGGACTTCTTCTTCAACGGCGATAGATGGCGACGGCTGGGGAAATGTTAGCTTAAATGACATTACTTTCGATATTGGTTTGATTACGAGTGGAAATTTATTGTCCACAGGCAACCCGAGAGATGGTTTAAATGCAGGTGCTTCTGAAACCGTAACTTTCAATTTGAATCCTACCGATTTTGCCAGTGCTGCGGAACTCGAACAATGGTTTACAGATGGCTTTGTTGAAGATGGTTATTTAACGACTGCTGCTCGTTTCAAAGCTGTTGATGGAACAAATATTAACGGCGGAAGCGATAAACTTATCGGCGGCAATCTGCAAGAGTATTTTGACTATAATAACGACGGTGGCGGCGACAGTGGTAGCGGTGGTGATGGTGGTAACAGTGGTGATGGTGGTAGCGGTGGTGATGGCGGTAGCGGTGGTGATGGCAGTAGCGGTGGTGATGGCGGTAGCGGTGGCGATGGCGGTAGCGATGTCGTTGATGTTCCCGAACCCGGTACGCTTCTCGGTTTAGCTGCGTTTGCCTTCGGTGGTTTGGGTTTTCGTCGCAAAAAGCAATAAACTATCAACTCTTTAACTTTTTCTTTTCCTAGGAAGTCAAATGGCGATCGCATCATTTCGAGGCGATCGCTTTTTTTGTATTACCCTATTACCTATGACACGTAACTCAAACAATGAAACTCCCCGAAGAAAGCGATCGCCCGTTTTCCTTGAACATTATTCCCGCCATTGATGTTATCTTTGCAATCTTGGCATTTTTTATCATCTCCAGTCTCAATCTAACTCGTTCGGAAAGCCTACCCGTGAACTTACCTGAAGCCGTTACCGCATCGGTTCAAAATGAGACGCGAGTGACCTTAACCATTAACGCCCAAGGGGGAATTTTTCTCAATCGCCAACCCACCTCCCTCGCAGAAATTGAAAATGCTATCCGTCCCTTGCTTGCATCCGACGAAACTACAGTGTTAATTAATGCAGACGAACAAACCAACCACGGACGGGTTGTCGAAGTGATGGATCGCCTGCGACAACTGGATGGAGTCAAACTTGCGATCGCAGTGCAACAAGACTCCTAGCGATCGCGAGTTGTTGCAGCCAGCAAGGCGATCGCTTGTGAGAGAAAGAAACTCATCCTCGGTAAGAATTTCTTTCAAGCGTTTCGATTAATAAATTATGTGTTACGGTTTAGAGATAAGCAGAATTGATTAATTTACCATGACCATAAAATGGCGATTGAAAGCAATGATGGCAGATCGCGAGTTGGACTACAAGCAACTAGCCGAACAAGCGAGCCTGCATCCCGTCACCGTTAACAAGCTTGTGAATACTTATGAAATGCCTCCCCGCTTGGATAGGAATACGCTGGGGAAGTTTTGTCGGGTTTTAAAGTGTCAGCCGGGAGATTTGTTAAGGTATGAAGAAAACTGATTATTCAATTGATAAAATAGGTGGCTACTGTTTGGTGGCAGGAATGGCACTCGAATAGATTAAAAGTGTGAGAAGTGTGAGAAAAAGGTGGGGACAGTGAAATCTATTCAATTTAAAAGACAAAAATTTTTGATAATTTTCATCCTGACGCTTGCTGTTTTGCTCTCGTTAGGAAGGATTGTATCGGTCTCTGCTCAAACGACTCCGGCTTTGATTCCCTGCGAACAACTGGAAATAGATATTCAAACTAGAGCAAACAAAGATGCTAAAGTCGATCGCTTTAACTTTTTCAATACTGATAAAAAGAAAAAGAAGATTGTTGATATTAAAAACTTGTATCAAGATCGAAATTCTAAGAGTTCTTGTTTTCAAACAGATGAATTATGGGATATCTACGAAACGGAATACGATCGCCATAAATTCCCCACTTGGATACCTTTTCTTGTGATGCTTCTCCTCAGTGGTGTTGTAGGGGCGGCTATTAGTGAAAACCTAAGAAACTGGTTCAATCAGTCTTTAGAAAAAATTGGTAACTGGGTTTATAAAAAATTTGCTGGAACGCGATTTTTTGAGGATATTGCTCTCAAAAAGTATAGACAGGCATTAATTGATAAATATCAAAAACTTAAAATCCCTTTTCGTCCGAATCTTCCCTTAGAAATGCGGGAAGTTTATGTTCCTTTAAAAGTATCGAGAACGAATAATAGTTCTTTGATTGAAGCGGAAGATGCGGTGCAAAAATACCGTCGCTTGATGGTTGAAGGTGCGCCAGGTTCAGGGAAATCGATGTTATTAAAGTATCTAGCACTTTCATATTCTGAAGGACGGCTAAGCCATTTACCGGATCGTCCCGTGCTAATCTTACTGGAATTGAACCGCCTCACCGATGCCAATCTGACGGTAGAAAAGTTAGAGCAACATTTAGTAGATACTTGCGATCGCAATGATTTTCCCAATGCTAAGCGTTTTGTCTCTCACAGCTTAAAACAGGGGCGGTTAATGTTGCTCTTGGATGGGTTGGATGAGGTGAATAGCAGCGTGCGCTCTCGCGTTGTTCGGTGTCTGAAGGACTTGCTAGACAAATACAAAGAATGTCGAGCAATTATTACCTGTCGGACGGCAGTTTATAATAATGAGTTTGTCAATATTGTCGAGCAAACCTTAGAAATTGTCGAATTTACGGATCGAGACATTCGCCGTTTTTTGCAAGCATGGAAATTGCAAATGCCACTGGATAAGTCAGTGGCGCAATTGATTAAAACCTTACGCGATCGCCCGAAAATTATGGCTCTTGCAAGGAATCCCCTACTGTTAACCATTATTGCTTATCTTTACACGGATACGCCCTTTGTTTTGCCACACTCGAGAGCAGAATTTTATACGAAAGCAACCGATGTTTTATTAGAGTTGCGCGACCAAGAAAGAAATATCCCCAATCAATATAGAGGAGTCAATAAGCGACGGGTTCTCCAACATTTAGCCCTCTATGCTCAGGATAGTGCGAATCGTCAACAACAAGATCGCCGCGATCGCCCCCGTCCCGAACTCTTAGCACAGGTCAAACAGGTCTTACCTCAATTAAATCTGAAGCCAGAAGAAGCCGACTCCCTCTTTGATGAAATTGTCGATCGCAGTGGATTATTATTTTCTGTTGATGGTGGAAAGAGTTATCGGTTTACTCACCTCACCCTGCAAGAATATTTTGTAGGAGCAGCCTTGATAGACAAGCAAGATGAGTTAATTCAACGATGGAACGAGGCTCCTAGCGACTGGCGAGAGATTGTCAAGTTATGGTGCGGGTTGGCGAACAATAGTACCGCTTTAATTGAGGCGGTATATCAACAGGATCCTCTGACTGGATTTGAGTGTTTGGCAGATGCTCAAGAAGTAGACGAGCAACTTGCTCAACAGATTATAGATCGCTTTAAAGCACAACTGGGACAAGATGAAGGAGAGATCGGTGCTTTTGGGTCGGTCGCCGCCGATTTGCTTCGTCCCAGAGGGAAAGAATTATTTGAGTTTTTAACGGAACAGTTAGCCAATGGAGGGAGTTCAGATATCAAAAAAGCGGCGGCTAAAGCCTTGTCCATGACTAATTTACCCCAAGCCGTAGAAAAATTAGCCAGTTATTACGATCCAGATCGGCCTCATTTTAAGGAAATACGGGAAGCGTTAATCAAAATGGGAGGGTTAGCAGTTGCTACGCTCGAAATTGTGGCTCAAAGGGTCTTTTTAGAGGCAGTGGACGATCTGGGCGACATTGCTTTACCTGAAGCGGCTGAGGCTCTCGAACGGCTACAGAACAATCCCCAATTAAAAGGACGAGCCGCTTACCGGTTAGCCGGCCTTTTGGAGCAGTTAGAAGCAAGTCAATCTGAACCGTAATCGTCCCTCATCCTGAAAGAAGACCGATGTTATCAAGATTTATTCGCCAACTCAAAAATCGAGTCTTCGGGCAGGAGAACAAGCCAGAAGAGGGTATCGAGACGGACTTGGATTGGATTTGGCAACCGTTTGAAACTTCAGAAAATTCGGGGTTCTCTGTCAGAGTTAAGAACATTGCTTTTGCAATTATTGAAAGTTCTCCTGATGATATTCCCAAAATCCCTTTGAAACTCGATCCTCGCTTAGTTATTCCCTTGTGCGCGATCCAGTTGCGAAACGAAATTAACCAGACCCGTTTACATTCCTTTAACGAGGAATTAGACAGTGTTTTACTTGAAACAGATTTAGACGCTCGGGAAAAGTTTAGCGATCGAGTTGTCGGTCAAATCGAGCCGACTGAACGTTGGCAATATCTTTTTAAGAGTCTGACACCCGAGTTACAATTTGCACTATTATCTCGTTTAATTAAATATCGTTCTCCTTTCCCTAATGACTGGCGTAATATTTATGAAGAAATAGAATATAAATTTCAAAATAGTCGAGAATATAGGGTCATTTTAATCATCGTTGTCTTAATTTCTTTAGGGGCTGTTTTTGAAATATTCACCATTATGATTAGTCAGCCAGAAAAGTGGCTCAATAGCTTAATGGCAATGGCAATCGTCGTTGTCTTATCTTTTTTGATAGTTTTATGGCAGGAAATCCGATTGGAGCGGGATAAATCAGAGCCAACTTCAAAGTTATTGATAAAACTAGGTTTCTTGGGATTTCTGACTTTTGGCAAGGAATGGCTACAGCTATTCAGAAAAAACCGAGTTGGGGAAGAGGTAACAGCTTTATTTATGGCTGTAGCTTTGGCTGTGTCTGTGGCTTTGTCTGTGGCTTTGACTAGGGCTGAGGCTGAGGCTGAGGCTGGGGCTGGGGCTGGTGCTGGGGCTGGGGCTGGGGCTTTGACTGTGGTTGGGGCTTTGACTGTGATTGGGGCTTTGACTGTGGTTGGGGCTTTGGCTGGGCTTGAGACTTTGGCTTGGGCTTTGACTGTGGCTGTGGTTGGGGCTTTGGCTGCGGTTGGGGCTGTGGCTGGGGCTTTGACTATGGCTTTGACTGTGGCTGAGGCTGAGGCTTGGGCTGAGGCTTGGGCTGTGGCTGGGCTTGGGGCTTTGATTGTGGCTGGGCTTGAGACTGTGGTTGGGACTGGGGCTTTGACTGTGGCTGGGGCTTTGACTGTGGCTGTGACTGTGGCTGGGGCTTTGGCTTTAGCTTTTGGCTGGGGTTTGGGAATTTGGTATAAAGCTGAAGAGGGAGCAGATTTAGGATGGATACGATTCTTTTCGATCTTGGCTTTTCCTTGGTTTTGTTGGTTGCCAATTGTCGTGGGTTTTATGTCCTTTGCGCTGTACGATCGCTTATCTTTGGAATGGTGGCAAATATCTCTATTTTGGCTATCGATCTTCGGATTTTGTACTGTTCTCTGGGTACGGGGCAAAAACTTAGAAGAAAAAGCGCTTAACCCCCTCAAAGGGATTTTAGGTACAACAGCTAATCGATCTTAGCGAGAGGTGCAGGATCGATCGCTTTACCTTGAATGTGAATTTCAAAATGTAAATGAGGACCCGTCGAATTACCGCTATTGCCCATCGTGGCGATTTCCTGTCCTTGTTCGACCCATTCTCCTTTCTGCACTAATAACTTACGATTGTGGCCGTAGACCGTCATACTGCCATCCTTGTGACGAATTTTCACCGATTCTCCCAATCCCCACTCATCCCATCCCGAAACAATCACTTCTCCTTCCGCAGAGGCAACGACAGGGGTGCCGATTTTATTAGCGAGATCGATCCCTTCGTGATAGAGGTGAAATCCTTGAGAAAGAACGCCTTCCGTCGGTGGGATGAACTCGGGCTGAAGATAGGGCTGTAGGAAAGATTGAATTGCTCTGACGCGATCGCGTTGTTGAATCAGCAGGCAATCACTCTGGCGTTGTTCGGGAGGGCATTGTTTCTGAGCCAATTGCCGATCGAAAGGACTGCCGTTACTGAGGATGCGAACTCTGGCACGAACTAAAGCCTTAAAGCTATTTTTGCCTTGTTTCTTCGCCGCAACATAGGCTTGAGGGAAGCGACGACTGCCATTACGAACTCCCGACTGGTACAAATCGAGGGCATTGAGAACCGCGTGAGGATCGCTGGCAGGATTAATGCCCGCCTTGCTCAAATCTTGATAAATTAACGATAAGCGCCGTCTTAAATCCTGCAAGCATTGTTGGGGGAATTCAAGAGTACACCAGACTTGACCCTCTTGGCGAGAGGCAGAAATTAAGGCTTGAATGCCGGGAGATTCGAGGGTGTCAATGAGTTCTCGCGTTTCCTGAAATTGTTCGCTTGCCAGCGTTTGGGGTTGAATCCAGAGATATTCCGTCCGCATCCAACCCACAGAAGAATACTGAACGGCACGGAGAAAATAACCGACGGGTTTGGCGACGATCGCAAAGATAAGCCAACAAATCACCAAGAAGATTAGCAGCGATCGCAGGCGTTTGCGAAAGAGGTGCTTGCGACGAACTCTGCGCCGACGAACGCGAACGGGATAGTCAAAATGAGGGGATGCTGCCATCCTACCGGGAGGGAGAGAGGGTGGAGGAAGGGCGGGTCGTTTGCGTACCCTGCGCTTGGGACGAGAGGGCGAGGAGTAGCGCGGCTTTCTCATGTCGTTCGATTCAAGATAGAGCGATAATAGCATCGATCGCGAAAACTTTGCTATTTCCGGCGCGATCGCTTCTTTTCCTGAGACTTCCCTGAACTCTGCCTAAATTTTGCTTCGGTATTTTTCTAGGCATTTATGGGAATCTCTTCAGTTCTTTCCCAAATGTTGTGCTTATTCTTATGAGTGTCGGACAACGCAATTAGGAGATTCACTGATGAAATTTAACGCTTTTTCTGCTCTCGCGATCGCTTCTACTTTACTCATCGGGACGACGGTGGAAACAACTTTTAATCCTGCCCTCGTCCGGGCTGAACCCTCTCAACAAGTCGCTCAAAATCAAAACGTTTTAGCTTCGGGTCAATTCGTCACCGTCAAGCAAGAAAAAGCCACGACAGGAAACGTTCGCATTGTCCGCGAAAATGGCAAAAGTTACCTCGAACTCGATGCCGCTTTTAGCACAGCACAAGGTCCCGATGTTAATATTGTTCTCCATCGTCATAATACTGTTGGGGTCAATCTCAATGAAAATGATTATTTTACCCTTTCTGCTCTGAATAGTTTTAATGGAGCGCAACGCTACGAATTACCGGCATATCTCAATGTAGAGGATTATCAATCCGTTGTGATTTGGTGTCGTAAATTTAATGTGAGTTTTGCTTATGCCGCTCTCTAAGATTGCCATCGCTTCAGAGCGCACGATATAGCATTACGCAAATTACGTTAGGACATGAAGAAAATGAACCACAGAGTCACAGAGAAACACAGAGAGAGAAATACGCCATCGTAGTGCGATACAAACTCAATATTGATTGGTGAGAATATCGGGGTAGAGCTAACCACTCTGCCCTTTACTTTTGTTGAGAAAGCGCGATCGCCCCTTTAAGGGGATTTTTCGTTGATAATTGATCATCGACCGTCGTTTCTTGATACCCGTGACTTCATCAACCTCTACCCCTTCTTTACCCGATCTGGCTCGAGACTGGCACACCTCCAGTGCAGATGATACCCTGAAAACTTTGGCGAGCGATGCCGATCGCGGCTTAAGCGCAACAGAAGTCGAAGTGCGATCGCGCTACTACGGACGTAACGAACTGCAAGAAACCGTCAAACGCACGCGCTGGCAAATTTTTCTGGATCAGTTTAGCAATATCATGCTGTTAATGCTGATTGCCGTGGCCATGATTGCCGGGGTTTTGGATTTTCTCTCCCTGCAAAGTGGAGAACTCACGAGCGGTCTGCCGTTTAAAGATACGGCGGCGATTCTCTTTATCGTTATTCTTAACGGCATATTGGGATACGTGCAAGAAGTTCGCGCCGAAGCGGCTCTCGCGGCCTTGAAGAAAATGGCTTCTTCCCGAGTGCGAGTGTTGCGAGAAGGACAACCCCGAGAAGTTGATGCCGCCGAACTCGTCCCGGGGGATATTCTTCTGATCGAAGCTGGAGTCCAACTGGCTGCCGATGGGCAACTGCTCGAGGCTGCCAATTTACAGATTAAGGAGTCGGCGTTAACGGGAGAGTCGGAAGCGGTAAATAAGCGCATGAGCATTCCTTTAGCCGCCGATACCCCTCTCGGCGATCGCGTCAATATGGTCTTTTCCGGGACGGAAGTGGTGCAGGGGCGCGGGAAAATCATCGTCACCGGCACGGGAATGGTGACAGAACTGGGGAAAATCGCCGAAATGATTCAAGGGGTAAAAGATGAGAAAACCCCGCTACAGAAGCGCATGACCCACTTAGGGAACGTTCTCGTCACAGGCTCTTTGCTTTTGGTCGCCTTGGTCATTGCGATCGGGGTGCTAAAAGCGGGAAATTGGAGTCCCCTGCGAGAATTGGTGGAAATCTCTCTCAGTATGGCGGTAGCGGTAGTGCCGGAGGGGTTGCCCGCCGTCATTACCGTCACCCTCGCCCTCGGTACCCAGCGCATGGTCAAGCGTAACGCCCTCATCCGCAAACTCCCCGCTGTGGAGACTTTGGGCAGCGTTAACACCATTTGTTCCGACAAAACCGGAACCCTGACGCAAAATAAGATGATCGTCCGAGAAGTCGCAACGGTAGGAGGGACGGTTGCGGTTATGGGGGACGGTTACGAACCGGTGGGGGAGTTTTATCAAGAAGGAGAGGCGATCGCAACGCAAGATCGGCCGGAATTACAAGCCTTACTCGTAGCCGCCGTCCTCTGCAATGATTCTCTTTTGCGTTATGAAGATAATGAATGGCATATTTTAGGGGATCCCACAGAAGGCTCGTTACTGGCTTTAGGCGGAAAAGCGGGGTTAGAACAAGAAAGCCTCAAATCTCGCTTTCAGCGCGTGGCTGAATTGCCCTTTTCCTCCGAACGCAAGCGCATGAGTGCGATCTGTTTGGATAACGAGTACGGGGAATCTTACAGTTTATTTTCTAAAGGATCGCCGGAAATTCTCCTCGGTCGCTGTCAAGAATATCAGTTGGGGAATGAAACTGAACCCCTCACCCCCGATCGCCGTCACGCTATTCTCAACGCTAACAACCAAATGGCGGCACGAGGGTTGCGGGTTTTGGGGTTTGCTTACAAGGTGGTTGACGAACTTCCCCAAGTCAATTCAGAAGAAGATCCCGAACAAGAGATGATTTGGTTGGGGTTAACTGGAGCGATCGATGCGCCTCGCCCGGAAGTCGCCATTGCCGTCCAGCACAGCCGAGAAGCCGGCATTCGTCCGATTATAATCACGGGAGATCACCCGTTAACAGCACAGGCGATCGCGAAGGAACTCGGCATTGCTGACGCAGGAACTCTCACATTAACGGGACAAGAGTTAGAAAAACTGTCTCAACAGGATTTAGAGTTAGAAGTAGAACGAGTTAGCGTCTATGCAAGGGTCTCCCCAGAACACAAACTTCGCATCGTCCGCGCCCTGCAAACCCGCAATCGTTTCGTGGCTATGACAGGGGATGGGGTTAACGATGCCCCCGCTCTCAAACAGGCGGATATCGGCATTGCGATGGGTATTACCGGGACGGATGTGAGTAAGGAAGCTAGCGATATGGTGTTGCTGGATGATAACTTTGCCACCATCGTCGCAGCGACGGAAGAAGGACGGGTGGTTTATACCAATATTCGCCGCTTCATTAAATACATTTTGGGGAGCAATGTGGGGGAGGTGATTACCATTGCTTCCGCGCCAATTTTGGGGTTATCGGGAGTCCCCCTTACCCCTTTACAAATTCTCTGGATGAATCTCGTTACCGATGGTTTGCCGGCTTTAGCTCTTGCGGTAGAACCCGCTTCTCCTAATGTTATGAAACAGCCGCCCCACAATCCCAATGAAAGTATTTTCGCCCGAGGATTGGGGTCTTATATTGTGCGAATTGGCATTATTTTCAGCATTTTTACCATTACCTTGATGGTGTTATCTTATCACGAAGCGCTGGGTACGGAGCATCCGGAAAGTTGGAAGACGATGGTGTTTACGACCCTTTGTTTGGCACAGATGGGACACGCGATCGCGGCACGGTCTTTTTCTCGCTTGACGATCGAAATGAATCTCTTTAGCAATCCTTCTTTGTTATGGGCGGTGGTGGTAACGACGGCTTTACAATTGGCGATCGTCTACGTCCCTTTCTTGCGAGAATTCTTTGGCACGCAAGTCTTAACAGGGGAACAATTATTGATCTGTTTAGGATTTAGTAGTTTGATGTTTGTTTGGGTGGAAATGGAAAAATTATTTGTACGGCTTTTTTTGCGAGGCAGAATAAAAACAAATTAGCAGAGAGGGATGCGATCGCCTTATCTCCCAAAGAGTTTATTGAGTTTGGTTTCTGTTAATGTAAGGATATTATTAGGTATAAGTTATGCTTTCTGAAGCGTGTTCTAACAATGAATAACAGAAACCGAACTCGAACACTGAATGATACAACTTTTGCATCAGATCCCGGCCAAATTATGCTCTCGCACGATAAATTACGAGTGCTGCGTCCCGATTTATATGGCTTGCGTGGATTATGGAAGTCCTCAATGTCGATCCTTCATATTGGCTGGCCAGAACGCATCTATATTGAAGAACAACTTCAAAATGGTGATAGTCGTGCTGCGGTTGTCGTTTCTACATTTCCGCTCCTCATCGCTGCCTATACTGACGAACTTGATTGTATTGCAATGCTTCATTTCCCTAATAATTTCGTTCATCAGTACCACTTGTCTGATGGAGCGCGGTTACTAACAGTGAACTGCTATGATGATTCACCAACCTACGATTCAGATCTGATTTTGGGGCCTAACAATACGGGACAATGGTCGGGTTTTCACCCGATTATCGCTGAATTTGTCACCAATGATTACAAACGTATTAAAGCCCGCAAGCAAAAAATCTTAGAAGATGAATGGCAGCGTGCTTACACGATGGGCAAGGACTATCTGGTACGTTATCCTAGGGTTGCACGAGACGGACGACCTGTTTACTCGTCAATTCCAGTAACTATACACTGAAATATTTTGCCACAGGATGATAAGTAATCAGCGCTGTGGTGGATTGTTCGGGATATAATTGTTCGCTTTCATCCATGTATAAATTAATGCGATCGCATCCCAACAATTCCAACTGTTTATATTGATCCTGAATATTAGGACAAGCAGGATACCCAAAACTGTAGCGAGAACCTTGATATCGCTGTTTTAAAACATCACGAATATTATCCGGTTCTTGGTCTGCAAATCCTAATTCTTTCCGAATCCGAACATGAGACCATTCTGCAAGCGCTTCTGCGGTTTGTACTGCCATACCGTGATAATAAAGATAGTTGGTATAGTCATCAGAATCAAACAGCTTTTTCGCGTATTCCGTGGCAATTTCTCCCATTGTCACCGCTTGCATGGGGAACACATCAATGATTTCCGATCCTTTCGGTGCAAAAAAGTCAGCAATGCACAAACGTCGCTTATCTTTTTGTCGGGGAAATTTAAACTGAGCAACTTCTTGTTTTTGTTCGGGATTCTCCGGATCGTAGATATAAAGAGTATTGCCTTCAGATTGACAGGGAAAATAACCGTAAATTAAGGTCGGATGTAAGGATTTTTCCTCTAAAATGCGCTGTTTCCATTCTGCCAAAATTGGCTGCACTTTTTCTTGTACAAAAGCATCGTATTCTTCCTTGGATTGGTCTTTAGTTTTGCGGAATTGCCACTGTCCCACAAATAGTGCTTGTAAATCTAAATACTCAAAAACTTCTTCTAAGGGAATCTCGTCTGGTTGTAATATTGTCGTTCCCCAAAAAGGAGGTGTAGGACGGTTAATATCAATATCGACAGCTTCAGAACGTCGCGTATCAATAATTTCAGGTTCTTGACTTTTCTCGTCTTTTTCTTCTGTTGTTACAATATCGATATTAGATCCTTGAGAACCATTTTTGAGGATATGGTTTTCTTCTGCAAATTCCCCCAAAAAACCCTTGACATTATCCCAATTTTGTGCATTTTTGGCGGGCATTAATTTATCCATGAAATGCAGATCGGAAAAAGCATCTTTTCCATAAACAACCCGACCTTTGTAAGCATTTTGACAATCTTGATGAACAAATTTAGGCGTTAATGCCGCACCCCCTAAAATAACGGGGACGGTAATGCCGCGATCGCTAAATGTTTCGAGATTATCTTTCATGAATGCCGTAGATTTGACCAATAATCCGCTCATGGCGATACAATCGGCATTACTCTCTTCATAGGCTTGAATAATATTTTCAACGGGTTGTTTAATGCCGAGATTAATAACCTCATAGCCATTATTTGAGAGGATAATATCAACCAGATTTTTACCAATATCGTGAACATCTCCTTTGACAGTCGCAATGACTACCGTTCCTTTGGCATTCCCTGCACTTTCTTCCTTGTCCATAAACGGCTCTAAATATGCAACGGCAGCTTTCATGGTTTGGGCAGATTGTAAGACAAAAGGAAGCTGCATTTTCCCAGAACCGAATAATTCTCCGACGACTTTCATGCCATCCAAAAGGAAAGTATTAACGATCTGTAACGGTGGATATTGCTGTAAGGCTTCTTCTAAGGCGGTATCTAAACCGATGCGTTCTCCATCAATGATATGCTGTTTCAGGCGTTCTTCAACGGGAAGATTGAGATCGATCGCTTCCCCTTTCTTAACTTTCTGACCGGCAAACAGTTCCGTTAATTTCATCAGAGGGTCATAGGTGCAAACATCGCCGTCAAATTCTCGGCGATCGTAAATTAAATCCCAACAGATTTTCTGATGCTTGTCATCAATTTTAGCAAGGGGTAAAATCTTACTGGCGCTAACAATGGCAGCATCTAATCCGACTTGCATGGCTTCGTGCAAGAAGACAGAATTAAGCACTTGACGCGCGACTGCATTCAAACCAAAGGAAATATTAGAAACCCCTAAAATAATGTGACAATCGGGCAATTCTGTGCGAATATGACGAATGGATTCAATCGTGGCTTTGCCATTGGCTCGATCTTCTTCAATCCCGGTTGAAATCGGTAAAGCGAGGGAATCAAAAAATAACTCGCGTCCGGGAATTCCGTGCTCAACGGCTGCATGATAAGCTCGTTTTGCGATCGCAAATTTCTTCTCTGCCGTCCGTGCCATGCCATCTTCATCAATTGTTCCGATAACGACTCCCGCACCATATTTCTTTGCTAATTCTAGCACTTTATAAAAACGCGGTTCGCCATCTTCATAGTTGGTGGAATTGAGAATACATTTTCCCCCCGCAACTTTTAAACCCGCCTCCATTTTCTCCCATTCTGTGGAGTCTAACATCAAAGGCAGAGTGACATTATTAACGAGGCGAGAAGCAAGTTCGTTCATATCTTTAACCCCATCTCGCCCGACATAATCTACGTTAACATCGAGGATATGTGCGCCTTCTTTGACTTGAGCTTTAGCTAAAGCAATTAACCCATCCCAATCTTCTTTATTTAACAAAGTTCGGCATTTTTTTGAGCCACTTGCATTCAGTCTTTCGCCAACAATGAGGAAAGAATTATCTTGAATATAAGGTTGAGAACTATAAATTGAGGCAGCAGAAGGTTCGTAATTTGCAATCCGTTCTTTTGGGGTCAGCGTTTGAGCAACTTCTGCAAGTTGTTGAATGTGTGCGGGACGAGTACCGCAACAACCACCGATAATTTGCACGCCAAGGTCTTCAATAAAGTGCATTAATGACATTCTCAATTCCATCGGCGTTAATTTATAATGCGCTTGTCCGCCAACATTTTCGGGTAAACCCGCATTAGGAATACAAGAAACAATAAAGGGAGAATATTCTGATAAATATTTAATATGTTCTTTCATTAAATCGGGACCGGTCGCACAGTTTAGCCCTAAAATATCAATAGAATAGGGTTCTAAAATCGTTAAGGCTGCACTAATTTCCGTCCCAACCAACATCGTTCCCATTATTTCTACTGTGATGGAAACCATGAGAGGGAGGCGCTTTTTCTTATTTTGAAAAACTTCTTCGATCGCATTTAATGCCGCCTTAATTTGCAAGACATCCTGACAAGTTTCTATGAGGAGTAAATCTACACCACCATCGATTAATCCTTCTACTTGGACGAGATAGGACGCTTTGAGGGTATCAAAATCAATATGACCCAAGGTCGGGAGTTTTGTCCCCGGTCCCATCGAGCCAGCAACAAACCGGGGTTTTTCAGGGGTTGAATATTCTGCGGCGACCTTCTTGGCGAGTTCTGCGGCAATTTTATTGAGATGATATGCTTGGTCTGCCAGATCGTACTCTCCCAGAACAAATGGTGTTCCCCCGAAGGTATCCGTTTCGATAACGTCTGCACCTGCTGCCAAAAAGTCGCGATGAACCGTTGCTACGGCTTCTGGTTTAGTCTGAACGAGGTATTCGTTGCACCCTTCATATTTTTCCCCACCAAAATCTGCTGCGGTTAAATTCTGAACTTGCAGATTTGTTCCCATTGCACCGTCAAAGACAATAACGGGACGTTGAGGACTGTTTAGGCGATCGAGGAAAGGGCTATTCATGGCAAACGGCAGAGTTGAATGGAAGAGGCTATATTTTACTCTAGATTGCTCTCTATTATTGCGTATTTGCGGAGGGATGGGGAGAGAGGCTTGCTTTCTTTGGATCTCGTTTGATAAGGTAATACACCAAAGACTCAATCTATCGGTGCATGACCTTATCGTGTATTCCACCCGATCTCATTCAATTAAGCAAGATCGAAGAGTAATATTTCTGCATCTTTTGTTGCTTCAAGATATAATTCTGTTTCTTCACTAATGGCAACCCCATCGCCGATTTTGAGAGGCATTCCTTGGAGATTAATTTCACCTCGAGCGATTTGTAACCAAGCGTGACGGTTGGCAGCCAGAGAATGGGAGATGCGATCGCCAGTTTTCAAAACTCCTGCATACAATTCCATATCCTGATGCACGGTAACTGCATCATTTTTTCCATTTTTTGCTGCTACAAGATGCAGTTTTCCGGGGTCTTTTTCGAGATAAAATCTCTTTTGTTCGTAACTGGGTTCAATTCCTTTTTTATCAGGTAAAATCCAGATTTGCAATAAATGAGCGTCTTCTCGTTGAGAGTGATTGTATTCGCTATGAGAAATTCCCGTTCCTGCACTCATACGCTGAACTTCCCCGGGTTGAATAATTGACCCATTCCCGAGACTATCTTTATGCTCTAATGCTCCATCGAGAATGTAGGTAATAATTTCCATATCTTGATGGCTGTGAGTCCCAAAGCCTGCCCCCGCAGTAATCCGATCTTCATTAATTACTCGCAGACTTCTAAAACCCATTTGTTCGGGATTGTAATAACTGGCAAAAGAAAAGGTATGATTCGCATCCAGCCAGCCATGATTAGCATGCCCTCTTTCTTCAGCTTTACGAATTGTAATCATTATCGCCTCCAAATTGTTAAAAAAGTACCCTCCAAATTGCCTCAAAAGGCTTATTTTCTTGGCAAATTAAACAACTGCAATTTTGACCATTTTCGATCTCCAGAGATTAATGTGATTTTAGCGGAAAGTGGGAATATTTATTTTCCTACTTTCCGCTTGAGTGATTGTTTAGAGCTTGCTATGCGCTCCATCACAAAACGGTTTGTTTTCTGTTGCCTCGCCATTTTAAAATTGAATGGGCGAATAAGTTTTGGCTAAGTTTTCTCAGACGATCTACAGTTTGTTTTTCGTCTATATAAACTTTATACTGGGTACAGTGATTTTGAAAAGTATGCACTTTAAAGTAAGGTAGTACCCAAAAAGATACTATGGCACAGGCAACCGATAGGAAAAAAGTTAATTGTCCTGTTGAAATAACCTTGAAAGCGATCGGTGGACGCTGGAAAGTGTTGATTCTGCGGGAGTTATTTATCGAAGTTCGGCGTTTTGGCCAATTGCAACGCGCTTTAGCAGGAATAACCCAAAAAATGCTCACTCAGCAATTGCGAGAGATGGAAGCTGATGGCATCGTACATCGAGAAGTTTACGCTCAAGTTCCTCCTAAGGTTGAATATTCTCTCACTCCGTTGGGCCAAAGTTTAAAACCTGTCATTGATTCAATGCACGAATGGGGCATGAAACAGACCGTTATCAGTCACCAGTCACCAGCGATGCGCGTTCCCTTGGCGAATCGAACCAGTCACCAGACAAATAACAAATAATAAAGATGCAAAATACTCGTTTGAATAATATTGCGAATGCGTTGGGCGATCGCTTATTTCAACTCATTAACAACCCGTGGCGACGCATTTCTGTTATTTTCCTCGCCTTATTTGTTGGCTTTTTTGCTGCGAGTGCGATTACCAGTACTACGGGACAACTGGCAATATTAGACGTTTCGGCTGCCGCAATGAGTGCTTTAATTGTCGAAATGATTAGCCGTTTTGTTTACCGTCGAGGAGGGGTGCGATCGCCAGTCGCAATGAGGCAAACATTCTTTGGGGATGCTCTCAATGCTTTTAAAATTGGTCTTGTTTTTGGCTTTATTCTAGAAGCCTTTAAGCTCAATTCGTGAGATAAAAGAGAATAAGTTTTATTATACTTTAAGTACTGGCCGATTATTGAAACCGTGGAAACATACAACAAAATTATTGCCGAAGAATTGGCCAATGCCAATCACAATCAAGCCTTTGGGTTAAGTCAGCAGGGCGATCGCCGCCGGGTTGAAGAGCGATCGCAACTCTTCCCAACCATTGCCCCGGAAGTGCTGCAATTGTGTCAAGAGATGGGGTTAAGCGATCGCGAAACCATTCTGCGGACGCTTTGGAATCTCTGGTTGCCCCTCTCCCTCGAACTCGTCGCCGAACGCCAAAAACTGGATCGTCCGGTGGTTCAGGGGATTTTAGGGGGACAAGGAACGGGAAAAACAACCCTTGCAACCGTGGTGCGTCTGATTTTGGAAGAATTAGACTATACGAGTGTCACTTTTTCTCTTGACGATCTCTATAAATCTTATATCGAACGCCAGCAATTGCAACGATACGATCCTCGCTTGGTTTGGCGAGGACCCCCGGGAACCCACGACGTTGAAATTGGGGTCGATCTCTTAGATAAGTTACGTCAAGATAATCGACGCAAACCCGTCGTTGTTCCTCGCTTTGATAAGTCCGCTTGTCAAGGTGCTGGAGATAAAGCACAACCAGAAGTAATTAACCCTGTCGATATCGTTATTTTTGAAGGTTGGTTTGTTGGAGTGCGTCCCATTCCCGATAATAATATTTTTGAAAATGCTCCGGATCCGATTAATAGCCCGGAAGATATTCAATTTGCTCGAGATATGAACGATCGCCTTATCGATTATGTGGCATTATGGCATCGTTTGGATCGTTTGATGGTGTTATATCCTGAAGATTATCGCCTGAGCAAAGAATGGCGCAAGGAAGCAGAACAAAAGATGAAAGCGACAGGACGAGGAGGCATGAGCGATGAAGAAATCGAGCAATTTGTTGAATACTTTTGGAAGGCATTACATCCGAAATTATTTATCGATCCCTTGATTCGCAATCCTATTCTAACGGATGTCGTGGTGGAAATTAAACGCGATCGCCAAATTGGTCGTATTTATCGACCGGAATCGTGTTAAAATAGTCCCATTAGCGAAATTGGGAAAAGTAATAAAAAACATCCTCTGACGACAAATTTTAGGTTCTGAAGCATGATGACCCAAGCAACCTTCAAACCCAGTAATTTGCTTCCCCCTTTAGAAAATGGGGATAAATTAACGCGCTACGAATTTGAAACTCGTTATGAAAAAATGCCTCATCTGAAAAAGGCAGAATTAATCGAAGGAATTGTTTATATAGGATCGCCTTTACGCATTAATCAACACGGAGAACCTCACGCTAATATCATTCTCTGGCTTGGCTTTTATAAAAGCCTAACACCTAACCTACAATTAGGGGATAATTGTACGGTGATTCTTGATGAAGAAAATGAACCTCAACCCGATGCTTTACTGAGAATAAAAGAAGGTGGACAATCAATAATTACCGAGAAAGGCTATGTTAAAGGTGCGCCAGAATTAATTGCTGAAATTGCAGCTTCTACGGTTTCTATCGATCTACACGATAAACAAAGAGCATACCGACGCAACCAAGTTCAAGAATATTTAGTGTGGCGAGTTTACGATCGTAAATTCGATTGGTTTAGGCTGAGAGAAGGAAAATATATAAAATTGCAACCCAACGAACAAGGAATTATTAAAAGTGAAGTTTACCAAAGTCTGTGGTTAGATGTGTCTGCATTATTATCAGGTAATTTAGCTCAAGTTTTAGAGGTTTTGCAACAGGGAATTGGGAGTCGAGAATAAGAATTAACGAGTTATTGAGTATGCGAACCTGCGGAAAATATTTGCTCTGCTGTTAATTTTAAATCGGGAAAGATTGAGGATTCAATGCGATCGCTTCCTCGAAACATTTTAACCTCATATTCACCCTCGATGATTTGGTAAACTGAAATTGTCGGTTGTTTGGGATTGCCGATATATCGCTTTCCTCCCAAACCCAAATAATCAACAATCCAATATTCAGCAATGCCTAATTTTTCATATTCAAAGACCTTCATTAAATAATCATCTTGCCAGTTGCTACTCACGACTTCAATGGCTAATTTAATCGTTTCGCCTTGCACAAGAGTCGATCGCTTTTCCCAGAGAGGTTCGTTTTCAAGAGCATTGCGATCGAGAATGGTAATATCGGGGTTAAACCCAGAGCGATCGCTATCGATTGATTGAATTAGACAGCGAGTCACAGAGAAGTAAGAGAAATTGGCAGACCGAATTTCTATGCCTAACTCAAGAGCTAAAAAACTAACAACTTGTTCGTGGGTTCCTCTAGGCTGCATTTCGACGATAACTCCATTATGTAACTCGTAACGACGATACCCATCAGGATACCAGTCGAGAAATTCATCTAGCGTCATCAATTTCGGTTGAGTTTGTGCTTGAATCATGGAAACCTCCGATCGCAACTTTTATTTATTTTACCAATCGTCTTCTTCTTCGACTTTGTTCTCGAGGCGAGAAATAGCCAACGCGATCGCTTTTTTAACTCCTTCCTCGGTTTCGCGTTCTAATGCTGCTTGTAGGGACTCTAAGATATTGCGATCGCCCAATTTCATCAAAGCCAAAGACGTATTTTTTCTCACCTCTCCGTCCCGATCTTGCAAACAAGAAAGCAAAGCCGAAATCACCTCGGGAGATTCATCCAATTGACTCAAAGCAGTTGCTGCTTCTGCTCGTACCATTGCATCAGAATCTTGTAAAGCGGAAATCAATAAACTTAACCCTTTTTCATCTTTCGTTTCTTGAACGAGATTGCCGATCGCCGCCACGATCGCGCAGCGCACTTCCCCAGAATCAGAAGCAATGCCAGTGTATAACTGTTCCTTGATCTGCGCCCCCATAAAAGCCAACGCCCACGCTGCGTGACCCTTAATACTTTGAGGGTGTTCTGAGGAAGCAATAATTTCCAGCAAAACCGGGACAGCTTTCTTACCCATGCGAGCGAGGGCTCCCACCGCCGACCCTTTGACCACGGTATCGTCATCGTAGAGTAGGGCGCGGATTAATACAGGAATGGCAACAGGATCGGCAATCAGGGTAATCGTTTTCCCACTTGCCCGCCGCACGACCGGATTAGAATGATTCTCTAAGGCAGTCATGAGAAACGGGAGAGCGGGTTGGCCGATTTTTCCGAGAGTTTCCGCGATCGCCAAACGCACCATACCCCGAGAATCCGCAAAACTTTCCACCATTTGCTCAATTGCTTCCTTGTTATTCGGGTCAAACGCTTGTTGGGCAACTTGTTCGCGAACTCGAGCGAGTAAAACATCTGTTGCTTTTTGTTGAAGAGCGATCGCATCTCCTCCTGATAGAGATTCGGTGTTGGGGGTACTGGTCATAACCAATCGTGCAAATGACTTACACCTAAGTTTTGACGATCGCGCAACCCATTGTCAAAGGAAGGGCAATATCCGCGAGTATTAAGACTTATCTTCTCAGATGACATCGTGACTGGTAAACTGACAGAAGAGTCAATGCAACGATAAAAACTCGAGGGCGATCGTAAGAAATTGTGCCGCTTAAAGTGCTTTGTAGATTTTATATATAGCCGAGGGAGTGGTTAGACTATGCAATTGATTTCATTATCTCTCAAGTTTTCGAGTTGGATTGGATAATTTTCAATCTCTTTCAACAAATATTTCGTTTAACACTAGATTGCGATAACAATGATTAACTTTATTTCACCCGTTATCAGTCAAGCTGCTCGCCTAGGGGTGAGCCTATTTCAAGAGACCGATCCCATTGAATTGCGATCGAATGCTTCGGAAGCCGAACTTGAATTAGTAATCCGCGGTGTTTATCGGCAGGTACTGGGCAATGCTCATGTGATGGAGAGCGAACGCCTTACCGTTGCCGAATCTCAACTCAGAAAAGGAGATATTAGCGTGCGAGAATTCGTGCGCCAAATCGCCAAATCAGAACTGTATCGTTCTTTGTTTGTTTATAGTTGTTCCCGCTTGCGAGCGATCGAACTTAATTTTAAGCATCTTCTCGGTCGCGCTCCCGAAAGCTATGAAGAGATTCTCACACAAACACACTTGCTTGACGAATCTAGTTTTGAAGCTGAAATTGATTCTTACATTGACAGCCAAGAATATCAGCTTGCTTTTGGCGAAAATATTGTCCCATTTTATCGCGGTTATAAAACTCAACCCGGTCAAAATATGGCAGGGTTTACGCATTTCTTCCCTCTCATGCGCGGTTCTGCGAGTAGCGATGCCTGCTATGGCAATAAAAGTGTTTCTCGACTGACGCGATCGCTTTTAGCCGATCGCCCCAGCACAATTACCCTCTTGCCCATACTCCGGAAATACGCTGCACCGAGTTATCATTACACTTCTCCTCAAACTCAACAAGTTTTTTCTCCTCGGGAAAAACACGAACAACTTCGCAATGAAGTTCTCCAAAGCCAGTATCGAGCTTTTGAAGAAATCGATCCGTTTGAAGTCCATCCCAATGCTTCCGAAGCCGATCTCGAAATTATTATCCGAGCAACCTATCGTCAGGTTTTAGGGAATGCTCACATCATGGAAAGCGAGCGCATGGTCGTTCCCGAATCCCAATTTAAGCGAGGAGAACTGAGCGTGCGCGAGTTCGTGCGTCGGCTTGCCAAATCAGAGTTATATCGTTCTCGTTTCTTCGATACTTGTCCGCGCTACCGAGCTATTGAGTTGAACTTTAAACATCTCCTCGGTCGGGCTCCCGATGACTACTCGGAAACAAAAGCACATAGCAAGATTCTCGATGAAGCTGGCTTTGAAGCCGATATTGATTCTTATCTCGATAGCGATGAGTATCAAGAAGTTTTTGGTGAAGATACCGTTCCCTTTGCTCAAGGTTACAAAACGCGAACCGGTAAGAAACTGTTAGGCTTCCTCAATACGTTGCAAATTCAGCCGAGTAATTCGAGTAGCGACAAAGACAATAAGCCTCGAGTGGCTGAAGCCATTATGGAGAACATTCCCTTTGGAGACCGCAAACCCACAGATGTTAAGAAGCTACTGGCTTGGGTACTGCGACCCAAAATGGAATCCACTGCACCATTACAAGGCGATTCTCGTTCCCAGGACTACCAAGACTTAAAACGTCAATGCAGCGAACAGGCAGAAGTATTGACGACGTTACAAAAGCAATTGTCAGAATTGCGTCCTTTTGCGTCCTTTGAGTCGAGCGTAACCAATAAATGGGAAACCCTTGCTCCCTCTGCTAACACGAGTTTCCCGGCGGAATTGACGAGGGAAACGGGATCGACCAATGGACAGCTAGAAACTTATGCCGATTTGCAGGAACGCTCCGAGCAGCAAATTTCGGAAATTGCAACCCTGCGAGAGAAAGTCGCCGATGCACAACGATTAGCAACGGTTGGTAGCGCTCGCTTGAACAAGTGGCGCAGTCGTGTTTTTAACGGCTAGATCGAGAGAGAGAATTGATAAGCAACGAATGTTTGTCAATTCTCTATTAATTTCTGAATTTCTGATTTTCTCTTATCAATAACCTAAAACAACATGGATCGAAGATTTTTCAATATGTTTCCGGGATTGAGCGAAGAAAAGGCGATCGCCATTTTAAGAACGCCTTTTGCAGAGTTAGAAGATCCTTCAGAACTGTATATCGCCGCATCCCATCTCATTAATTTTCCCTCAGAAGCCTCCATCGATGCCTTAATCGATACCATTCGCGATACGAACCCCGAGCAAGCGCATCATATTGCTCGACGCAAGGCGATCGAAAGTTTGGGGCGTTTAAACGCCAAAAGAGCAATTCCGACTATTCGCACTTGTTTGCAAGAAAGCGATCGCTACATGGTAGAAAATGCTGTTTGGGCGATCGGTGAAGTTGGCACGGATGATGAGGAAATTAAAGCAGAAATTGCTCAATTATTAAACAAACCCGAACAAAGCTATCGAACGATTATTCAAATCCTCGCTAACTTTGACTATAAACCCGCTTTAGAACGCATCGAACAACATATCGACGCTGAAGACGAACTCATCGCCACCGCCGCGATAACTGCCACCTGTCGCCTGACCGGAGACTATGCGAGAATGGAGAAAGTGATTGAATTTCTCCAACATTCTAATGTGATGGTTCGGCGTTCTTGCATTCAAGATCTCATCGATGCCAAGTTTTATACCGCCATTCCTCAGATTGCTCGCTGTCCCGTTTCCGTGGCATTTCGCCTACGAGGAATTCGTCTTTTGGCAGCCGAAGGCATTGCGGCGGGAAAAATCACTTTTGCCGAGATAGAATCCCTTTGCGATCGCGTCGTCAGAGACTATCCCAACGATCTCGAATTCGTTCACGAATACGATCAACCCCCCAGCTTAGAATTTGTTTTAGGCGAGTTATATCATACAGATTTTGGGCGGTGCTATCTCGCCAGCCAAACCCTTCTCGATCGCTACTCAGAACAAGCAGGAGAAGCCTTACGAGAAACCTACGATCGCGAGGCAATTAATGACTATGGGGCGCACTATCACGTACTGAAATTATGGGGATGGTTGCAATATGCTCCCGCCTACGACACGATTGTCGAAGGTCTTTATAATACCGAACCGCAATTTATGAAATCTCGGGCGGCTGCAGCGATCGCTTTAGGAAATCTTGGCGACAAAAAAGCAATCCCATTATTAGAAGAACACCTGAAAACACCGATTTTCCATCTCAAATATGCCTGTTTATTGGCCTTAGAACAATTAGGCGCAAAAGATCGCTGGCAACTTGTCGCGGACGATCCCGATGTGCTTATTCGAGAGAAAGTGCATTCTTAGGGATTACCTCCGGTTTTTTGTTTAAGAGAAGTTGAAGATAACTTTTACTTCTCTGTGTTCTGTGGTGCATCTTCTTCATATTCTTATATTTTTGCCTCATGCTACCTCCCTTCGCTCAAAATTGTCTAACTCAAAATTGTCCGTGCGATCGCAAAATAAATCAGAACCCCTAACACATCCACCGCCGTCGTAATAAAAGGAGCCGACATCAACGCCGGATCGAGACCTAAAGTCCGGAATAAAAAAGGCAGAGAAGACCCCGAAACCGAAGCCAATAGAGAAATGACCACTAAGCTGCTCCCCACAGATATCGCCACAAAAAAGGTTTTTTGCATCAGATAATGCGCCCATAAAGTCGCCATAATCCCCAAAGAAGTCCCCAACAATAGCCCCGCCATTGCCTCGCGAAAAATGACTTGTAAAGGACCCAAAGCTCTTAACTCATCCGTATTTAAACCTCGAATCACCACCGTTGAAGACTGAGCCCCAATATTTCCCCCCGTCCCCGTTAAAAGGGGAATAAATGCTGCGATCGCGATCGCCTGTCCCGTATATTCCAACAAAGACCCTTGGGTTTGAATAATTGCCCCCGTTACCGTATTGGTCGCCAACAAAATTAACAACCAAAAAATACGCTTGCGGGCGACCGCTAATAAACTGGTTTGAAAATAATTATCCCCATCCGCTTGAACTCCTCCAATTGCATAGATATCTTCCGTCGCTTCCCGCTCTAAAATATCAATGGTATCGTCCACCGTCACCACCCCCACCAAACGCGCCTCTTTGTCCACCACCGGTAATGCCAAAAGATCGTAACGTTGAATCGATCGCGCCACTTCTTCTTGATCCATATCCGTCGTCACGCTAACCACATCCCGCGTCATAATTTCCCCAAGGGTTTTTTCTGGAGAAGAAATCACTAAATCCCGCAGCGAAACAATTCCCGTTAAACGACGAGCATTATCTGTCACATAAAGATAGTAAATGAGTTCCGAAGCCTTCGCTTGAGCGCGAATGCGATCGAGAGTTTGCGTAACTGTAATATTTTCCTTAAGAGAAATATACTCGGGGGTCATAATTCTCCCGGCAGTATCCTCTTCATATCCCAGCAATAATGCCGTTGCTTGACGTTCTTTTGCACTAAGTTGAGCCAATAATTGACGGACGACTTTCGCCGGTAATTCATCAAATAAACGGGCGCGATCGTCCGGGGACATATTTTCCACAATCTCGATCGCCTCTTGTCGTTTAAAATCTTGAATGAGATTCTGTTGTACCGAGGAATCCAAATGCTCGTACACCTCGATCGCCTCATCCTTCGAGAGCAAGCGAAAAGCGATCACCTGCATCGAATCTGGCAACCCTTCAATCGCTTCCGCAATATCGACCGGTTGCACGGGAATGAGTAACGCTTTCGCCCCCTCCCAATTTTCTCGCTCCAAAAGCATATGCAATTGGCTGCAAACCAACTGGCGAAGCTCGTGACGCGGAATTGTTTGTACGGAAGTCCCATTCTCCATCAAGATAACCCGTTGCAGTAATTTCCCTCAATCTAAATTTAATATTAATGGGGATTGGGATATTATTGGTTTCCCATTGCTCATTGCTCCTTGCTCATTGAAAAGATGGATTTATTGCGATCGCTCCCTCTCGGACTCTATCTCGAACATCCCGTAACATGGCTGCACCGCCTCGATCCTCGGATCAAACTGGTTTGGTTACTGAGTTTTCTCATTACTCCGGTGATGTCGAGTTCGAGTTGGCGCATTATCCTCGCCGTACTCTTAATTATCATTACCTTAACCGCACGCATTCCCCTGAGAGCATGGCGACAGCAAGCCGGCTGGCTTCTCATTGTCTGTACGATCTCCTTTGTTGTCACTTGTATTATTAACGACGGGGTAGCTGTAACCTCGCAACCGCGCTTGCCCGAATCAGTCTTTGAATTTGCTCCCGAAACCGCTTATCAATATATTGTGCTGGTGGTGGGACCCTTTCAAGTCACTCGTCAATCTCTCGATCTGGCGATACGCCTGAGTACCATTCTTTTCGTGCTGATCTACAGTAGCAGCCTTTACCTGCTTGTGACTGCCCCCGAAGAAATTACTGCCGGTTTGGAAGACCTCATGCAGCCCTTGCGTCGTTTTAACGTTCCCGTTACCGAGATTGCCCTAACTTTAACCCTCTCTCTCCGTTTTATCCCCCTCGTATTAGAGGAAATCCAGAATCTTTTCCGGTCCGTCACCACTCGCGCCATTAATTGGAAAAAACTCGGCCTGCGTCAAAGTTTTAAAATTTGGCTCATTGTCGCCGAACGATTATTGGAAAACCTGCTCATGCGTGCCGAACAAATTGCGATCGCCATGGAAGTGCGCGGCTTTACCAGTCCCGATCGCCACCGGGTTCAATGGCATCAACTCCGCTTGGGATGGGGTGATGGCATTGCCCTAGGAATTTTGCTACTTTTGTTATGGGGACGCTTGCTTTGGGGATGGGCAGTTTAGCAAATGAACAATGAGCAATGAATAACAGGTCGGTTGGATTTGGCGAATTTAATACTTCAACTGCACTCAGTATAAATGTGCCGTATAAATGTGCCGTCTCTCGACCTCAACAATCGATGAAGGCGGGAAAGACAAATTTGAGCTATGATGGCTAAGGGCAAATCCCTTGGTAGCAAGAATTTTGGCCAATTTCTTTCATTGTTTTTTCTCTTCACTATTTCTTCAAAACGGGTAACTTATTTCGCGATCGATGGATAACAATAACGAAACTTATCTCAATCACCCTACATTTGGTTTGCTCTTCAAAGTTTGCCCTATTGAAGACAATCGAGAATTATATACGACCCTTTACGCTCAGCGTTTATTTTTTTTTGTGACTTACCATCGCGAGAACTTGAGCTTTGAACCCGTTAAACGCTCTGATGCCCGTCTGGTGGTCGAAAATCGTTTGCGCCAACTGCGTCGTATTAGAGCCGAGGCGGAATATAAAGACCTGCAAGCCATTCATCAGCGTACATTCCAATAACGCCCTTCATCGTTCACTGAAATGACTGATTCTATTACCGATCGCCTGCATCGAATTCGCCAGCAGTTGCCCTCGGGGGTCAAAGCGATCGCCGTCACAAAACAAGTGACCGTAGAAGCCATGCGAGAGGCATACCAAGCGGGAATACGAGATTTTGCCGAGAGTCGCATTCAAGAAGCATTACCCAAACAAGAGCAACTTCAAGACTTAGAAGATATTTGCTGGCATTTTATCGGCCGCATTCAGAGCAATAAAGCCAAAAAAGTTATCGAAGGATTTGAATGGATCCACTCTTGTGATAGTCTCAAACTCGCTCAACGCCTCAACCGCCTCGCCCGAGAAAGACAACGCACTCCTCAAATTTGCCTACAAGTCAAAATCTTGCCCGATCCCAATAAATCCGGCTGGACGCGATCGCAATTACTCACCGATCTCCCAGAACTCACCCGCCTTGACCATCTCAAAATTCAAGGTTTGATGACAATTTTACCCAAAGGACTCTCAGAGGCTGAACAAGTGGCAGCCTTTCAAGCCACCCGAGCATTCAGAGACGAGATCGAACAAAACGAGGCGATCGCCCTAACCCTACCCGAGCTTTCGATGGGAATGTCCGGCGATTATCTCCTCGCCATCAAAGCCGGAGCAACGATGATAAGACCGGGACGCATTATTTTCAATGAACAATGAACAATCTCGATTTATTCCTAACATCCTACCTTCCGTTTCTTAACTGGTGACTGGTGACTGGTGACTGGTGACTGGTGACTGGTGACTGGTGACTG
>NZ_JCAMRX010000015.1:0-112205 GCF_059821285.1 Spirulina sp. LEGE 11439 | reverse complement strand
ATTCGCC
This sequence comes from Spirulina sp. LEGE 11439, assembly GCF_059821285.1. Lineage (NCBI taxonomy): Bacteria > Bacillati > Cyanobacteriota > Cyanophyceae > Spirulinales > Spirulinaceae > Spirulina > Spirulina sp. LEGE 11439. The sequence continues at coordinate 112,198 of NZ_JCAMRX010000015.1, read as the reverse complement.
GTGTCGATTTTCCACCCCGCTCTAAAGAGACGGGGCTATCAATCTCCCACTCTTTTCTCGTATGAGACAAGCTGATGACTGAATCGGATGCAGACAACCCAACCACAGATTCTCTATCTCGAGATCGTCCCAACCGACTCGTTGGGGTTTTGCAAGCCACTCAAAATCGCTTAACGAGTCTTTTCCCGATCGATCGCGCTACTAAAAAAGTTGTTGCCTTGTTTAGCGTTAGTGACGATCGCGTTGCTGAAATTTTAGCGGAGGTGCGATCGCGGCTTCCCACCACAGAAGCCCTACTCATTGGTAAACCTCAAGCGGGAAAAAGTTCAATTGTGCGAGGACTGACGGGGGTTTCGGCGGAAATTATCGGTCAAGGGTTTCGCCCTCATACTCAAAATACCCAACGGTATGCTTATCCTTCTGACGATTTGCCGTTACTGGTTTTTACGGATACTGTGGGACTGGGGGATATCGGGCAAGATACTGATGCGATTGTGGCAGAATTGAGCGAGGATCTGCAACAGGAAAGCTGTCACGCGAGAATTCTGATTTTAACCGTTAAAATTAATGATTTTGCGATCGCGACCTTGCGACACATTACAGAGAAATTGCGACAGAAATACTCTCACATTCCTTGTTTGTTGGTTGTTACTTGTCTCCATGAAGTCTATCCTCCTGAAGTCACCGATCATCCTGACTATTCTTCTGCTTTAAAAACCTGCGATCGCCCTTATACTGCCTTACAAGAAGCCTTTGAGGGATTGTGCGATCGCACTGTCGCGATCGATTTTACCTTAGAAGAAGACGGCTATACTCCCGTATTTTATGGATTGGAAGCATTACGAGATGCTCTTGGGGATTTATTACCGGAAGCAGAAGCTCGCACGATCTACCAGTTATTAGATGAGACGGGAGGAAAGGAGTTGGGGCATTTATATCGAGATGTGGGACGGCGTTATATTGGCGCATTTGCCGCGATCGCGGCGACTTTAGCGGCGGTACCTCTGCCTTTTGCAACCATGCCTGTTTTAACGGCCTTACAAGTATCAATGGTCGGAGTTTTGGGGAAGTTATACGGGCAAACCTTGACCCCTTCTCAAGCCGGAGGCATTGTTAGTGCGATCGCGGGGGGATTTTTGGCGCAAGCGATCGGGCGAGAGTTAATTAAGTTTGTGCCGGGATTTGGTAGCGTTATTGCCGCATCTTGGGCAGCAGCTTATACTTTTGCTTTAGGTGAGGGAGCGTGTGTTTATTTTGGCGATTTGATGGGAGGAAAAAAGCCCGATCCTGCGCGAATTCAAGCCGTGATGGGAGAGTCGTTTCAAAAAGCAAAAGAACGCTTTTCAATGAACAAAGAACAATGAGTAATGTTTGTATTATACTATCATCTATTGATCTAAAATAGCCATGAAAAACATCCTGAGAAGCCTTGGAATTAGTGCGATCGCATCAATTGCTCTTTTTACACCTTCTGCCCTGGCAGATGCCGAGATTGATGAGGAAAGCTGTACCTATCGCGGGACAAAACTTTACGGGAAAGTGCAAATTGTTGAGAGTTTTCCCGATTTTGAGGTTAAGGTCGTCTCATCCTTTCCCGATCTCAAAGTTAAAACAGTTACGTCATTTCCTGATGATTGTGGAGAGTGGCAGTTTGTGAGTAGTTTTCCCGATTTTAAAATTAAGTTTGTAGAATCTTTTCCCGATATTGAAATTAAGTTTGTAGAATCGTTTCCAGGAGTAGATTAATTGACTCGAATTCGCTGGGGATTTTCACTCTCTGACGGATTTGAGCAAGACAGAGAATTGACTTACCGATTTATTTCTTTGACTTCATCTTAAATTCAAATCCGATCGCTTTAACAAAGGTTCGATCGCAGAGGCGATCGTATCGCAACGAAATTGATTCACTAAATCGGTTAATGCTGTTGCTAAAGGTTGATGCGTTTCGGGAATCTCTGTCACTAGATTTAACAGTAAATCATCTTCAAGATCGAGTGCAGCTTGATAAATGCGAGTCAACCAATCTATAGGCATCACCTGTAAATTTTCTGTTGTTAACGAATAGGGTTTTTCACGATCCTCAGATAATGAATTTTGTTCGTAAATGTAACGCACTCCTAAATGTTTCGCCATCGTTTCAAAGATAATTGCTTCTCGAAATGGCTTGCGGATAAAATCATCGCAACCGGCTGAAAGCGTTACTGCTTTTTCTTCTTCTAAAACGCTAGCAGTTAAAGCAATAACAGCAGTCGCTTGACCTTGAATTGTTCCTTTTATATATTGTACGGCTTCATAGCCATCCATGACTGGCATTCTCATATCCATCCAAATTAAATGAGGTTGCCAATTTTCCCAAATATCAATTGCTTCTCGACCATTGGCAGCCTCTTGAATTTCAAATCCTAGCGGTTGCAAAAGTTTAATTAATAGTTGACGATTGATTTCCTTATCATCAACTATTAAAATCTTATAACGAGGTTGATTTGATTCTAAAGCAATAACGCGAGATTTTTGTTTATTTTGTTCAACATCACTGGCTTGCACGAGTTGAACTTGAATATCAAAAGAAAATGTTGTTCCTCTGCCGACTTGACTGCTGACGTGAATATTTCCTCCCATTAATTGGACAAATCTACGGCTAATTGGTAAACCCAAACCCGTCCCTTCTTGAGCATTTTTTCCAGTTTGAGTTTGTCCAAAGGCTTCAAAAAGTTTCTCGATTTCATTTTCGGCAATTCCTGCTCCTGTATCTTCAATTTCAAAATGAATTTGTTGTTGGTCAATGTTTGTGACTTGGTTCGCTGGTAACTGAATAATTCGGACTGAAACAACGCCTTCTGAGGTGAACTTTAAAGCATTATTGAGAAGATTAATTAAAACTTGACGTAATTTAACCCCATCAGTTTTGATATATTGCGGTACATTGCGATCGCAGTCAAAAATCAATTGTAACTGTTTATTTGCTGCTCTGAGAGAGAACAGGTCTTCAATTTCATTTAAAAGGCGATATAGGTCAAAATTCTGAGAATTGAGTGCGATCTTTCCAGCCTCTATTTTGGATAAATCTAAAACATTATTAATGAGGTTTAAAAGGTATTCTCCACTGCGATTAATAATGCCAATATTTTCTTTCTGTTCTGCTGATAATGTTTGCGATCGCATCATTAATTGTGAAAACCCGAGAACTGCATTCAAAGGAGAACGCAATTCGTGACTCATATTCGCAAGAAAAGTGCTTTTAGCATGATTGGCAACTTCTGCTTTTTCCTTCGCCATTTCTAATTCTATTGTTCGCTGTTTGACTTGTAATTCTAAATTTTCACTATATTCTTTAAGGATTTTTTCTGCTTGTTTCCGTGAGGTAATATCTTGAAAAACTGCGATCGCTTGTACAATCTCCTCATTTTCATCATAAATTGGAGTCGCACTGACTTCGAGAGGGATGATGCGATCGTCGAGGTGAATTTCTAAGTCGTCAGCAACAATTTTTTTTACCTTGTATTGCTTGGATAATCGGCAATTTTTCTGTAGGATAAAGTTTGTGAGTTGGGCTATGGTAAATTTGATAAACTGAGGTCAATTCTTCTGCTTTTATTTTTGTACTTATATCTTGTACTAATAAAATTTTAGCGGTTTGATTGAGATAGGAAATGCTACCATCAAGATTGTGTACTGAAACTCCAACAGGTAAAGATTCGAGAAATTGACTCAATTGATGTTTACTTTGGGATAATTCTTGAAAGGATTGCTGCACTTGTGCTGCCATTATATTAAAAGCTAACCCGAGTTGTCCTAACTCATCATTTCTAGTAATTTTAACCTGAGTATCCCAATCTCCGCGAGCAATATTTTTAGCAGCAGTATTTAATTGCAGAATAGGTTGAATGATCCAGCGAGAAGTTAAAAGACCGATGATCGCAGCAACCCCTAAAGCGAATAAAGACAGAAGAACAGTTTGACGAGTATTAGCATGAATTTCGGCAATAAAATCAGATTCTGGAATTGCGATCGCGATTGTCCAGTCCAATCCATATTCATCTTTGAGAGGAATTGTTTGTAAGAAATACTTCTTGTTTTTGACGAAAAATGTATGAATTTTTGAATTTTCAATATCAAAAAAATTATCTTTTTTTTGTTCGAGATTTTTAGCGATCGCTTGAGTGACAAGATCGCGACTCTCTCTTGCTTTTAATCTCAATTTTTTTTCATCTTTTAGCATAACAGGATCTTCATCGATTGAAGTCGCAATCAAATCGCCAGACTTTTCTAAAATTACGGCTTGTCCAGTTTTACCAATTTTCAAAGATTGCAAAAATTGACTGATATAGCTCAGATCGAGAAGCACAGAAGTGACTCCTTGAGGATCTTTTTCTCCAGAGATATATAAAGGACGAGCAAAAGCTAACGTTAAAGATTGGGCTGGGATCCGAAGATAAATATCAGTCCATACGGCTTTATTTTTTATTATTGCTTGTTGATACCAAGGACGCTGAGTGGCTTGAAAATTATCGAGTTTTAGAAAAGGATTGATGAAGTCTTGAAGTTGTTTTAGATCGTAATAAATTTGCATTTGTAAATTAGTTTTTTGTCCAGAAATTCCTGCTCCAGCAACTAATCTATTTTGGTGATATATCTCTCCATGAGAGCGATATTCATCTTGTTGATTAGAAATTTGAATGACTGTAATAAAATCAGAATGGTGATTATGATATTGTTTCCATAGATAAGGTAGCCACAAATCCATTTGTTCTAGATCGAGAAGGTTGGTATCGATCAGATGTTGATGATTGAGAACGATTGCAGGAGGAACTGCAAGAAACGAACTAATATTATTTTCAATGCGATCGCCGGTCTCTTCGATTAATTCATGAGCGAGATTCCCTACCACTTTTTGTCCGTTTTTAAAGGAAAGATAACCAACAATCCCAACTGTAAAGCCAATTTCCAATAAGAAAGGAACAATAAAAACAACCCGTAGAGGGAATTGCGGCTGACGAAGACGACGGAAAAGAGTTTTCATTTTGCAAGCGAAAAACTTTCAAAAAGCAAGAGTTGGGCAAAATACTTTTTACCTCTATCTCTGTTGTACCTTACAGATTCTAAAAATGCTTGATTTTGTTGTGCAGTATTGCCAATAAATAATTAGCGATCGCTCGGGTTGTAGCGATCGCTAATAAAGTAAAGTTAATTTTCTCTTAAATCATCTCTACATTGCCATTATTTAAATCAATAGTGTAATGACCGACAATTGAAATGCGTTCGTAAGAGAGTAAATAAAAGTGAACTAAATCTGGATTAACCGCATCGCGGTGCATGACCATACCATTAATTCCTACATCGTGACGATAATCGATAATGCGATCGCTTTCATCAAAAAGCATACTAAAGAGAGGACTTTGAATGGGAGGATTTTGTTTTAATTCCTCATAATCTTGTGTAAAAGGCGTACCGTACCCGAGAGGCATATACAAGCCTTGAGAATACTCTTCAGAAGACAATTGCGGTAATGCTTTTAAATCTACACCACTGACAACTAATTTGCGAGTTTTTCCGGCTTCGCTTTGGAAATAGAAATCAATCTCATTTAATGATTGTTCTAAGAGAGGAGATTCAATATCTTTGACGACTGCATCAGTCAGATTGGCAATTTCGCTATAGTTGCTCGACCATAATTTATCGGGATTGTAAATACCGGGAGTGACAAAACTTTGAAATTGTGCTTCAGAATGGCGGATATCATCCCATGTTTGCCAATACTTTTGCGTATCGTCTACGATTAATTTGGCTTTCTTTTCTTGTTCTGAAACGGTGAAAATTGTTTCATCTTTTAAGTCACGGACATTGACTTGACGTTCGTTTTTAACTTCTCGCATGTTAGAATAATCAAGAGTTTGACCTTTAAAGAAAGTCGTTCCGGGATACCATGCTTCAATTCCTTGTGCGTATTTCCAATAAGAATCATTATTAACCGTTGCTACGAGGTCTTTATAGCTACCCCGAGGAAAATCAAAGAATCCTTGATAGATTTTCTTATTTACGCCATCTTCTTCGGCAAAAACTGCTAATTCCCAATAACCCGCACCCAAACAATTGTTCGTTAAATGAACAGAAATATTTTTAGCATTGAATTGTCCGTCGCCTTTAATTTGTAAATGAGGAGAGTCGGATTTAAAGGTAACACGCTGGCGGTTAAATTCCCGTTCCATAATAAACCATTTTACCAATTCTGCATTGCCTTGTGCCGATTCAGGAGCAGAAGGAATCATTAAACTCAAGTCAATATCATTTAATGCGATCGCGATTTCTTTGTCGTCTTTTTGCAGTTTAAATGCAAAATTGTAGTGCAGATTTTCTTCATCGGTGGATTGTAAGGAAACATTGTTTGCAGAATAGCCGGCCTCTTGTACTTCTTCGTAGCTTATAGCAATTTTCTCTAAGTTAGTATTGCCGTAACGTATTTGGTAAGTTCCCGCACTGGCTAAAAGCAAACTTAAAATAATTCCTGTGGTTTTCCAATTGGTTAATCCCCGAACAATTTTTGTGGAAAAGGCAGATACGCGAAACATAATGACGACTCCTGAGAAATGAGAAACTCTGTTTGTTGCTTACATTTCTAGAATCCTCGATTTGATAGGGTTTCAACAAGATCGCGATCGGATCGGCATGGGTGCGCTCTCAGGATATTCTCAGCAAGTTTTCAGAGATCTCCAATCGATCTTGCAGTTTGCTGAGGATTATGTTAAACTTTCTTTTAGTTTTATTATTTCTACAAAAAACTGGCGGATTTGAAGCAAATTTGCCTAATCTTCAAACAGAAAACTGGCGATCGCAAATAATTCTAAGCCGGAATCTTTCCTTTTAACCCAAAATAGATATAACTAACACTATCTCGCAAATCAAAGATAAATGCGATCGAGATCGTGGCAATAATTGCCCATGACCAGATTTGATAGTTTCCTCTTGCAGAGCCTTGCCAAACTTCAATAATTGTGAAAATATATCCCGGACTCCAGCAAATGACATGAGCGAGGGACACCATGCCAATTCTTAGGGTAACTGTTGTAGCGATCGGCCACAAGAAAACAAGCAAATGACTGAGAATGAAGCCACCAATAACCCAACGAGGGGGACGGTGTTGGCTAACGAAAATTATTGAACTGAGAAACGTCAAAACAAGTACGCTCAGCCAGATTTTGAGGAGGAGCGGAAGAGAAAGTCTGGCTTTATTATTCCAAATCTGGAGAGAATGAGGAAGTTGTTGATTCGTGATTGTTTTTTGAGAATGATTCATTGAGAAGGTACGATGACTGATTAATATTCTTCTCTCTGTGCTTCTCTGTGACTCTGTGGTTCATTCTATCCGAATATTTTAATTAACCCAGAAATAGATTCGGAATCCAGAGGTGCAAATGTTGTCAAAATGACTAAGCTGAGACCAAATAGAACCACGCTCATTAAAGCTGGAGTCCAAATTTTTTCATATTGTTCCCATCTTATCTCGGATTCTTTCTCCGCAAAAATCTTTAACCAATGTGCCGCGATCGCAAATGCGGAGATGGCAATCATTAGAGCAATGACTCCCAAAATTAACTGAGGAGATTCTGTTTCACTTTCTGGGGGAAGAAAAGGAAAAAGCCCGAAAATCAGCCCGTTATTGACAATATGAGGAATAACTGCCAACCACCAACTCTCACGATTTTGTACCGCTCGAGCAACGAGAAACGATCCCGGAATAAATGCTAACAATTGAATCAAAGTTCCGTGAACCAGCGCAAAAATAAATGAGGTTAAAAGTGCTGCATAAATTGGCGATCGCGCTCGCTCGTAAGCGCGTAAAGCTACACCGCGAAAGGCAAATTCTTCATACAAAGGAACAAAAATTGCTCCCCCGATAACTGCAAAAACTTGTTCGATTGTTCCCGGTGTTGTTTCTGGAGAAAATTCTTCTAATTTTGCCAAATAATCAGGAAAATATAGTGCAATTAATGTTATCCAGAAGAAAATTAAGCCAAATGTGACCGTTAAATCTAATGCTGTTAATGCGATCGCAGTTTTTAGGCGAGGAGGTGTTTTAAAGCGGGAATCTTGGCGAAATTTGCGGACGGTATCGGGAAAAATAATCCCCAATAATACGATCGTGCTGAAAGTTGCCAAACACTGTCCGGCTTCGCCAAAAGGTGTTGCTAAGATAAGCACGGTTAGCACTAATAGCAACATCCCCAAAAGAAAACGATTGGCAGAAAGAACGCTTATCAATGAACAATTATTAATGAACAATTATTAATGCAAATTCCTCCTGATGAGAAAGTTGGTAATCGTAAACAGATAATCACCGATTACCTATTCCTCCTTGCCAATTTAATGCAAAAAGTGGCGAGTTCCAGTAAGAACCATGACTAATCCTAACTCATTGGCGGCGGCGATGGAGTCTTTATCGCGAATCGAGCCACCGGGTTGAATAATGGTTTTAATTCCGGCTGCTGCCGCTATCCTGACGCTATCATCAAAAGGAAAGAAACCGTCGCTCGCCAAACAAGCCCCTTGCGTTGCTTCTCCGGCTTGTTCTAGCGCAATTTTAGCTGCACCAACGCGATTCATTTGTCCGGCACCCACTCCTACAGTAATGCGATCGCGAGTGACGACAATGGCATTAGATTTAACGTGCTTGGCGACTTTCCACGCAAAGAGCATTTCTGCTAATTCGGCTTCATTGGGTTGTTTTTCTGTGGCGATCGTCCAGCTTTCTTGTGTATCTTCAATTTCATCGGCGGCTTGCACTAAAATCCCTCCAGCAATCACTTTAGCGGTTGTTAATGCCCCTTCGTTAAAATTCGGTAAAATTAATACTCGTAATTTAGATTTCTTGGCGAGAATTACCTTGGCTTCTTCTTCGCAACCGGGAGCGATAACGCATTCTAAAAATGTTGTTTTTAAGGCTTTTGCTGTGGGAACATCGATAGGTTGATTGAGGGCAACAATGCCACCAAAAGCAGAGATAGAGTCGGCGTTAAATGCTTTTTCATAGGCTTCTGCTAAAGTTGCTGCGATCGCGACTCCGCAAGGGTTCGTATGTTTTAAAACGGCGGCGGTAGGTTCGTCGGTAAATTCTTTAATAATGCGCCGAGCCGCTTCTAAATCAACTAAATTGTTGTAACTGAGTTCTTTTCCTTGTAATTTTTCTGCACTCGTCCAGCCTTCTTCGGCGGTTTGATACCACGTTGCGTTTTGGTGAGGATTTTCGCCGTAACGCAGAGTTTGTAACGGTTTGCCCCAAAGGGAAAAAGGTGCTTCCGTGTCGTTTAATTTGGCAAAATAAGTTGAGATAGCGCGATCGTAAGCTGCTGTCAGCATAAACCCTTCCATTGACCTTTGTTGGCGAAATTCGAGAGAGATTTCTCCATCTGAATCTCGGAGTTCTTGAAGATAATCTTTGTAGCGATCGGGGTTGCACAAAACGGTTAAATGTGCATGGTTTTTCGCCGCCGCCCGCAGTAAAGTCGGACCGCCAATATCAATTTTTTCGATGGCTTCTGCAACGGTAACATTGGGTTGAGCAATAGTTGCTTCAAAAGGATAAAGATTGACTACGACCAAATCGAAAGGACGAATCTCATTTTCCTCTAATTCCTGCAAATCTTGGGAAACATTGCGACGTGCCAAAATTCCTCCGTGAATGCGAGGATGTAATGTTTTAACTCGTCCTCCCAAGATTTCCGGCGATCGCGTATAGTCGCTAACTTTAGTTACAGGAATACCGGCATCTTGTAGCACTTTTGCCGTGCCTCCACTGCTGAGGAGTTCAAACGCAAATTCTTCTACCAACTGACGGGCAAAATCAACAATTCCAGTTTTATCAGAAACGCTCAGCAGTGCTAGTTTTCCCATGAAAAGGCTCTCCAATCTTCATCAATATTCTATTATCTCGTACCTTCATACCAATTCTTATAAACAAAATCTAGAGATAAAGCGATCGCATTGCTCAAAATCTTCCTCAACCTCCCACCCCAAGAAATTCCCCCTGCCCTATCCCCAAGACTCCACAAAATTTGATAGCCTAGGCTAAATTAGCTTTGGGAACGAAAAAAGAGCGTGGATATTTTAATCGGTCGAGGTAAAACCGCTCGACGAGCTTACGGATTTGACGAAATTGCCCTTGTCCCCGGACAGAGGACGCTAGACCCGAGTTTGGCGGATACCCGCGTCACCATTGGTAATATTGAACGAGAAATTCCCATTCTTGCTAGTGCAATGGATGGAGTCGTGGATGTCAATATGGCAGTATTACTTTCGGAATTGGGCGCGATGGGGGTACTCAACCTCGAAGGCATTCAAACCCGCTACGAAGACCCCTATCCCGTTTTAGATCGCATCACTTCGGTGGGAAAAGAGGAATTTGTCGGGTTAATGCAGGAACTCTACGCCGAACCTATTAAACCCGAACTGATTAGCCAACGCATCAAAGAAGTCAAAGATCGCGGCGCGATCGCGGCAGTCAGTTTAACCCCAGCCGGTGCCGTGAAATATGGCAAAACTGTTGCCGAAGCTCAAGCCGATCTTTGTTGTATTCAAGCGACGGTCGTTTCTACGGATCATCTTTCCCCCGCCGCAATTACACCTTTAGAGTTAGCACAATTTTGTCAAGAAATGCCGATGCCCGTGATGTTAGGCAATTGCGTGACTTATGAGGTGGCTTTAAAGCTCATGAAAGCAGGGGCCGCAGCAATTTTGGTGGGCATTGGACCCGGTGCGGCTTGTACCTCTCGCGGCGTGTTAGGAGTAGGAGTCCCTCAAGCGACGGCGGTAGCAGACTGTGCGGCAGCACGGGACGACTATCAACAGGAAACCGGGCAGTATATTCCCGTCATTGCCGATGGTGGCATTGTTACGGGGGGAGATATTTGTAAATGTATTGCTTGCGGTGCCGATGCAGTGATGATCGGTTCCCCGATCGCCCGGGCGCAGGAAGCTCCGGGTACCGATTATCATTGGGGTATGGCAACTCCTAGCCCTGTCCTGCCTCGCGGGACGCGCATTAAAGTGGGAACGACGGGAACAATCGAACAAATTCTCACGGGTCCGGCTAAATTAGATGATGGTACTCACAACTTACTCGGGGCGTTAAAAACCTCGATGGGAACTTTGGGTGCAAAAGACATTAAAGAAATGCAGCAAGTTGAAGTGGTGATTGCTCCTTCTTTGCTTACCGAAGGTAAGGTTTACCAAAAAGCACAACAGTTGGGCATGGGTAAATAGAGACATAGGGACGTAGCATGCTAAGTCCCTACAGTCCCTACAGTTATCCTGCGATCGCACCGTCGGGCATGGTTGTTTTCGATAAAATCGCCTGTTGCCAATTAATATCCTGCGATCGCGCCCCCCGTAAATTTGCACCGCTTAAATTGGTTTCCCGCAAATCTGCTGTTTGTAAATTTGCACTCCATAAATAGGCATTTCGCAAACTAGCTTGCTGCAAGTTGGCTTCGCTCAAATTGGCTTTATTCAGATTCGCACCCGTTAGATCGGCTTCTTGCAAATTTGTATCGGTTAAATTCGCTTTACTTAAATTAACGTCGCATAAATCCGATCGCAATAAATTCGCTTGTTCTAAATTTGCTGCTTGGAGATTGGCACGAGCCATAAATGCCATGCGAATTTGGGCATTACTGAGATTTGCCACGCTCAAATTCGCTTCACTTAAATTCGCACCGCTCAATCTTGCCCCTCTAAGATCGACCCCATCGAGATCGGCTCCATGCAGATCGACTCCGTTGAGATAAGCCTCGCTGAATTTAATCCCATTCAAAATTGCCCCGCGCAAATTGGCACCACTTAATCTCGCACCAGACAAATTCGCCCAGCTAAAGTTGACATTTTTTAAATTCGCCGAGCGAAAATTAATCTCTTCTAAATTTGCACCGCACAAATTTACGCCTTCTAAATTCGCAAGATGTAAATTAACGTGTTTGAGAATAGCACCGCTTAATTTTGCCCCTTTGAGGATGGATTTAACAAATTCTGCACCTGTTAAATTCGCCTTGGTTAAATCGGCATCCGTGAGGCTGGTTTCTTGAACTTTAGCAAAGCTCAAATCAGCACGAAATAGAAATGCTCTCGTTAAGTTTGCTCCTTTGAGGTTCGCACGACTGAAGTTCACCGCACCTAAATAGGCATCGGTTAAATCAATATCGGGAAGTTGCGCTCTCTCTAAGTTTGCTCCCATGAGATTTACCCGAGTAAAATCTCGTTCTCCTGCGGCGTAGCGCTTGAGTAATTCATTCCCATCCATATTTTTCTCTCCTCTGGCTCTCTAATTTTAGATTTTTTTTATAATTCCCCTACTCTCTAGTGTTACCGATAGTGGAAGATATTTTTGTTAATTTTCTTTAATTTGGGCAACAGGTTGATTTTTAGGAGTGAGCGATCGCTTTAATTAAAGGAGATAAGGCTAAAATTCCATAGGTAATAATACCAATTCCCGAAACGCGATTCAACCAGCGTAAATCTCCCAAATGAAAGAATCTTTGTAAGCGATCGATCCCAAAACTCAAAAATAACCACCAGAGCGCAGATCCGGTAAAAACCCCGAAAACGAGGAGGAATGCTTCTTGATAATTACCTCCAGAGTTAACCAAGCCCAAGCCGGCAAAAATGCCAATAAATGAGAGAATGGTCGTAGGATTAGTTAGAGTGAGTAAAAAGGTAGAAAAATAAGCATTTGAAAGGCTCGATCGCTTGTCTGCGATCGCTTCTCGTTTGGGTTTCGTACAAAAAGTTTTCACCCCGAGGTAAATGAGAAATATCCCACCAATGGATTGAAACCAAAAAGCGCGATCGACTAAAAAATTAGATAAGGCTGCTAAACCAAAGCCTGCGATACAACCATAAAACCCATCGGCTGTTGCGGCTCCGAGTCCAGAAATTAAGCCAATTAAGCGACCATAAGTTAAAGTTCGATGAATACACAAAACGCCGATCGCCCCCACGGGAGCAGCAACGGCTAAGCCAATGGAAATGCCTTTCAATAACAGGGAAATAGCCATAACTAAGAGAGAATTTATAATTAATTGTCCTAATTTTTAATTTACAAATAAAAATTGTTAAATTAAAGCAGAAATTTAAGTTATTTTGTTGTGTTAGTAGAGAAAATTAAGGAAAAAGATAACGATCGCTTTAAATTTACAAAATGCAATTAGACGAGACAGATTGGCAAATCCTACAAGCATTACAACTGGAGGGAAGGCTCTCTTTTTCAGAGTTGGGGCGCAGAGTAGGACTTTCTTCTCCTGCTGCGACGGAACGGGTGCGAAAATTGGAAGATGCAGGCATTATTACGGGATATTGCGCCCGAGTGAATGCAGAGGTGTTGGGATTACCGTTAAAAGTCTTTATTCAACTCACTACGACTCCCGATCGCTATCCCGAAGCGATCGCGACAATGGAAGCCTTACCGGAAATCTTACGGGGCTATCACGTCACGGGAAATTCTTCTTTTGTCATCGAAGCGATCGTCTCATCTATGTCTCATCTTGAAGATATTCTCGGTCGGTTAAGCCAATACGGACAAACCAGCACGGCGATCGTACTCTCCAACCCGGTTTTTAAAAACTCGATACTGGCAAAATAGTATTGTGCGATCGCTTTTGACTCTTAAAAAACTGATTAAGTTTTTATGGTCAGCGTCCGCTACATTGATTTGTTAGCATTATATTATTTTTCTGCTATTACTAACATTTCAAAGTCTTCAGTTGTTAATGTATCATTGCGACTGAAAGCACCCAGTTTTGCGCCAAATATATCTATCGTTTTAAAATCTAATGATTTCAAAAGCCAAGTTATCTCTGAGGGAACATAGTATCTTTCGTTACAACTCAGAGATTTTTTATTCCCAGAGTCATCAACAAATTCGATGGTATTGCGATCGCGGAATGTCATCAAATCAAAAGTATTATCGTTATATGTCGCCCCACCTTCCTTTGTTGCTGCGTCCATAAATTCTTTGACGGAATGGAAGAGAGGGAATAGCCCATTTAGCGTTGTAAATATCAATTTTCCTTTTGATTTTAAAGCATTGGCAGCATTTTGAAGAATTTGAAAATTCATCTCATCTGTTTCCATTAAGGAGAAACCACCCTCACACAACATTATGACTAAATCAAATGTATTTAAAGAATAAGGAGTTCTGGCATCATGCTGTTGAAAATCAATTTTAAGCGATCGCGCAGATGCTTTCTCTTTTGCTCGTTGTAATTGTGCTTCAGATAGATCGATGCCGGTAACAGAATAACCTCTTGTCGATAATTCTATTGAATGTCTACCCGTTCCACAGCCAACATCAAGTATTTTTATCGTTTTGTCATAATCGATCTCTTTTTCTATAAAATCGCATTCACCGATTGTGCCTTTGGTGAATTCTTCATTGTCATAACTTTTAGCGTAGTTTTTGAATAATTCTTCGTACCATTGTTTCATGGTCTTATCCTTATATTTTCAGGCTACACGGGTAATTATACAGAACACTCTTAATCCCCAATTATAGCATAATTTAATTAGCGATCGCGACGACGGACAAACCAGTACAGCGATTGTTCTCTCCGACCCAGTTTTTAAAAACTCGATACTGGTAAAATAGTTTTGTGCGATCGCTCCCACTAACAGATATTGGTTGAGGGGACAATTCTTCTATGAGATTGCAGTGTGCAAAAAAAATCATTACATTTTGCAAAGTTTTTTTTACGATCGAATTAGATCTGCTATAAGTAGTTAAGCACTAAAAACTCTTAAAAGTGAGCAATGAATTTTAGGATAGGCAGTATTAATGCAATCCTAGGTGTGATAAAAGTCTCCAATTCGAGGAGTTATAGCGCGTCTATCAGATAACAGAAAATATTTACGCGGCTAGTTCAGGAACGACAAACATTGATTCAAATTTGATACAGGAGAAAAGTTAGAATGGCGAATACAGGCCTCGATTTGATAAATGCCATTGTCGGAAATGCGCGACTCATGGCAATAGACAACTGTCCTGGAGTACCGGTTCAAATGGGCATTGCCGTTTATGGTTCTGTCCAAGATGATTCTGGGCCAGGCACGCTTATCGAACCCGGGTCTAATATGCAAAACCAGATCAACGTCGCAGTTGGGTTCGGTGGCGCGAATTCAGAGACAGCAGTCTGGCATTTCCTTCTAGAAGGAGGTCCCATGATCCATCACTTCGTTGTTGTACCGTGGTACAAGCAAGATATTCCGCAGGGGCAAGTCTATACGGTGTTCATGGCTTATGAAAACCAGTATTCGTTAGGGGAGTATGTTCGGGGTACGCCTCCCGCTCCAAATCTCGGCGGGACAGGCTATAAGACGGAATGGTCGGTAAGCCAACTCTCGACAATGTTTTCGGACTTGTTGACCAAGGGTCAGGCTTGGCAAAATTACTTTGGTCAAGTTGGTGCAGCTCAGGCGACAAAAATAAAGTACTGGAAGTACAAGATTACAACCTTGGAATCTGCGATCGTCAATGTGAATAGATACTAGCAACTAACAAGTTGGCGATCTCGATGTTGTACTGAAGCACTCAAAGACTCTCGTCTATACCTTCTCGCAACAATCGATTTAGTACAATTGCTTATCACCGTAGGCTGGGTTTTCTTGTGCCAACCCAGTATTTTTTTTATGATTTATGCCATTTTCAGCCAACCAAACACCTCATTAACCGTAAGAGTCAATTCTAGCTCGGGCAAAACAGGAATAACTTGCTCTCCGTGACATAATACGGGTTGTTGCTGAGGCAATAAAAACAAAATGCTCGAGTCATTTGGATCGATAAACCAACCGAGACGACTGCCATTTTCAAGGCAATAGAGAATATTGCCCAATACCTTATTGGGGTGCTGTTCGGGAGAAAGAATTTCAATTGTCCAATCTGGAGGGAGATTAAAACGATCTGGAACATTACCATCTGATGTAAAGGGTATATGCTCCCAAAGAAAAACCGATATATCTGGGACGATCGATCGCACGCCAAAACTGCATCTTAATTCTGGAAAAGCATAGGCAATTTTTGCATCCTCTGAGACTTGATTAATTGCGGCACAAAGTTTGCCTTGCAAGCGGCTGTGTCGTCCCTTTGGCATAGGCTTCTGAATGATTTTCCCACTAATATATTCACTGGCAGGTTTAGTTTCGGGTTGCGCCAGAAATTCTTGTAGTGTCAGCGTTTGAGAGAGGCTTTGTACCATTGTGGCTGCCTGAAAATATTGTATTTCCTTCCTATTTTACTCAGCGATCGCTTACATCAACCCAACATTGCTTCTCATTTGATTCGTGGGTTAAATCTATAATCTTGGAGATTGTCGCTGCTGATAACGAGATGCCGCGATCGCTATAAACTGCTACTCAATAATCCCTTCCCTAATTGGTTATAGAACTGAGGTAAACCTGACAGTACCATAAATGAAGTAGGGAAGGGAGAATGTCAACCGTCAATAATTGTTTAGA
The DNA here is from genome assembly GCF_059821285.1 of Spirulina sp. LEGE 11439. NCBI lineage: Bacteria > Bacillati > Cyanobacteriota > Cyanophyceae > Spirulinales > Spirulinaceae > Spirulina > Spirulina sp. LEGE 11439. Next base: position 95,707 of record NZ_JCAMRX010000015.1, on the reverse strand, counting down.
ATCCAGGAGCAGGTGTGATGAGATTGGTGACTGTAAACTCTTTCGCCCCGACTTCCTGTAATGCAAATTTAATAGGATAGAGGCGAGGTGCAGCACGACAGAGGTCGGGTTTCAGACGAATAAAGGTGGCGGCTAGTGGTTGAGATTGTTGCAAAACGGCGACAAAATCCTCTTTCGCGGTGCAACCCGTACTCGTTACTAAAATGGTGGCTGTGTTCTCTGTCAACTGAAATCCATGTAGGTTTTCTATGGTTGCATCTAAGGTAGCGGGATCTATCCCTTCCGCTAAGGCAGAAGAATTTGCGCTTGACAAGACCACGGTAGAGAGCAGAATTATCAAACCAAGTATCAGTCTGTTAATTGTTTTGCTTAACATCATGTTTGAGTTTTGGTAGATGGGTAATTAAAATCTCGTTTTTGCGAAAGATGGGAATCTAACTACAAAAGTTGACGAAGTGAGATTTTTATTGTTGTCTGAATCATCATACATGACTGCCTAGCTTTGTTCAACAGCATTTAATGTATCGATCGCTTACCCTCGCTCGCAGTGTTACTCAAATTATCCTCATATCTTTATCTCCGCAGTAGCACACCTGCTTGATTTTTTGGGTAAAGCGATCGCCCAAAACCTTGTAAAATAAGATTTCCAGAATTAAGACTACTCGGCATTTCACCTTCCATTCTGCTCACCGATCGCTTACATCAACCCAACATTTCTTTTCATGGGATTCGTGGGTTAAATCCATCAGCAGTTGCGAATAAATCCCCTCTTTTAATGAAGGTGCGGTATTTTGTCTGGATTTAATGCAATTTACCCAATGGTCGGCGACGCGAATGAAAGGCGCTAAGCGTCCGTCGGTAAAAACTTGAGGAAAAGCTAGGCGTTTGGGGATTTCTTGCTCTGATAAATTTTGTCCGGCAGGTGCTGCATATAAGTGAAAGCCGTGAACGTAATCCTTGAGATTATCGCTGCCGAGAACGAGAGTACCGCGATCGCCATACACCTCAACCCAATGCCCTCGCCCCTGATACGTGACAGAACTGAGAGAAACCTGACAGGGCGTACCATCTGCCAACTCTAACAAGATCGTGCAAGTATCGTCAGCATCGACAGGCTTGAGTTTATTACCATCAGTAGGATCGGGGCGTTCGGGAATTGCACAACTTAAATGAGCGCACAAGCGTTTCGCCGGACCGAATAGCCAGTGAATGTAATCGAAAGCGTGAGAGCCGATCGCACCCAATGCCCCACCGCCTTTATCCTTGCGAGAATACCAATTCCAAGGGCGATCGGGGTTGGCACGGCTGACGGCTAACCAATCGATTTTAATCAAGCGAGTTTGACCGACATAGCCATCTTGTAGCAATTCTGATAACCTTTGCCATGCGGGGACGAAGCGATACTCAAAATCTGCGATCGCAATTAAACCTTTTTGTTGCGCCAATTGATAAAGTTCTCTTGTTTCGTTCACCCGTAGTGTCATGGGTTTTTCCAATAACAAGTGCTTTCCGGCTTCTAACACTTGTTTGGCCATCTCATAGTGCAGAAAAGGTGGGGTAGAGACGCTAACGGCTTCAACTTCCGGGAGAGCCAGTAACTTATCCAAACGATTGAAAGCGTAAGGAATTTGGTTAGAGTCCGCGATCGCTTTGGCTTTGCCTAAATCCCGATTCCACACCGCAACAACATCTGTATCGGGGTGATGTTGAAATCCGGGGAGATGAATTTTTTGACCGAACCCGGTACCGACAACGGCAACGCCTATACTCATGCACTAAATTCCCAAGCTACCATGCGGGTATTTTAACTCGAAAAGCGATCGATTTTAAATCGGCAAATCATTAATAGCGAACAGTTATCAGGTGCATCCTGTGGGATTTTAACCCCAGCGATCGACGTTGTAACCCATCCCTGATAACTGAATAATCAATCGTTTTTAGATTCCCGAACCATCTAAAAACTTGCGAATTTCGCGATCGCGTAACTGACAGCTTTTTCCCACTGCGACTAATTCTTTCTCGCAATCATCAGGAATTACTGCTCTCACGAGAGAATGAGTGCCCTGTTGTTGTGCTTTCAAGGTTTCTAATTCTTGTTCGAGAACTTCGAGGCGATCGACCAAACTGCGAATCACTGCGGCTTCCGAGTCCGGTAATTTTCCATGTTCCAAAGGATTGACCCGCACCCCAGATTGATAGACCACACGCCCCGGAATGCCTACCACCGTACAATTAGAAGGGACATCACGCAACAACACAGAGCCGGCACCAATGCGGACGTTGTTGCCAATTTGCAGATTGCCTAAAACTTTGGCACCCGCACCGACGACAACATTTTCACCGAGAGTGGGATGGCGCTTACCCGTTTCTTTGCCCGTCCCGCCGAGGGTAACTCCTTGATAAATCAGACAATAATCGCCGATAATGGCAGTTTCGCCAATGACGATGCCCATACCGTGATCGATACAAACTCCCTTCCCGATCGTCGCCCCCGGGTGGATTTCAATTCCGGTGAGAAAACGGGCGATATGGGAGAGAAAACGCGGTAGAAAAGGCAAGCCTACATGATGCAGCCAATGTGCCACGCGATGGAATAAGAGAACTTGCAACCCCGGATAGCAAAAGAGAACTTCTAGCCAATTGCGGGCGGCAGGGTCGCGATCGAAGATAATCTTAAAATCAGCGATGAGTGTGGATAGCACGAGAATTTTGTCTCTTTTAGTTCAACAATTAATGACTATATTATCGTCCTACGGTAATGAGAGGAGGATGAAAATGCCGAATTCCCCGAGAAGGGTTTCCCCTCTAGGGAATTATTGTGCGTTAGGCTAGTTGAAGCAGTAAATCTCTTCGCTGTTGTTTGCACTTTAACCCTCTCTGCTCGTGGAAATCACCTTTTTAGGCACCAGTTCCGGGGTGCCGACGCGATCGCGCAATGTCTCTAGCGTAGCTTTGAGACTCCCTCAACGGGCGGAAATTTGGCTGTTTGACTGTGGAGAAGGAACCCAACATCAATTCCTGCGTAGCCCCTTGAAAAGCTCGCAAATTCGTCGTATTTTTGTCACCCACATGCACGGCGATCATACCTTTGGCTTAATGGGATTGTTGGCGACCATTGGTTTGGCTGGGACGGGTCACGCGATCGATATTTACGGACCCGGAGGTTTAGAAGAATACATCCGCGCCTGTTCCAAATATTCCTATATGGATTTATCTCGACGCTTGAGAATTCATCGCGTCCAACCGGGTTTGGTTTACGAAGATAAGGAATTTAGCGTCAGTTGTATCTTATTAAAACATCGCGTTCCCGCTTATGGTTATCGCATTGTCGAAAAAGATCGCCCCGGACGCTTCAAGGTAGAAAAAGCGAAAGCGTTGGGTATTCCTTTCGGTCCGGTTTATGGCGACCTCAAACGTGGAAAAACGATCGCCCTTCCTGACGGTCGTACCATTCGCGGAGTCGATCTCTGCGAACCCCCAGAATCGGGACGCAAAGCAGTTTATTGTACGGATACGGTGTTTTGCGATGCGGCGGTAGAACTAGCACAAAATGCCGATGTTTTGATTCACGAAGCAACGTTTGCCCATCAAGATTCCGAGATGGCGTTCGATCGCCTGCATTCAACTTCAACTATGGCAGCACAGGTGGCTTTATTAGCAGGAGTGAAGCAATTAATTATGACTCATTTTAGTCCTCGTTACGCCCCCGGAAATTCCCTGCAAGTCGAACATTTACTCGAGGAAGCGAAGGCCATTTTTCCTAATACTTGTTTGGCGAAGGATTTTTTCAATTACGAAATTCCGCGACATCGCTTGCTCGATAATAATGAGTAAAGATGAGGTATGCCTTTTTGCTACTCATTACCTGTTTTCTGCTTCCAATGCTGAAGTAATGGGAAGCTCTAAAGTAAATGTCGTCCCTTTTGTGGGGGAAGACTCGCAAAAAATCTGACCGGCGTGTTTCTCGACGACAATTTGATAGCTAATTGCCAATCCCAAACCTACGCCTTTACCAACAGATTTGGTAGTAAAAAATGGGTCAAAAAGACGTGTTTGTAACTCTTCAGCAATCCCTTTGCCATTATCGCGAATGCAAATCTGGACGCGATCGCGATCGACAATAGCCGTTGAAATTTTAATTTGTGGTTTCTCTTCTTCCCATTCATCAAACGCATCGATCGCATTATTTAAAAGATGAAAAAAGACTTGATTTAACTGTCCGGGATAACAGGTAATTTGAGGAATCTCGCTATAATTTTTCTCAATTAAAATTTCCGGACGAGTGTCTTGAGATTGCAAGCGATGTTGTAAAATACCGAGGGTACTATCGAGACCTTCGTGAAGATTAACTCGTTTGATTTCGGCTTCGTCAAGGCGAGCAAAATTTCGCAAATTGAGAATAATTGTCCGAATGCGATTTGCTCCCGTTTGCATTGATGCGATCGAATGTTGCAGATCGGTTTGTAAAAACTCTAAGTCAATTTCATTAATCGTGTCTTGAATCTTGGTTTTGGGGTGAGGATATTCTTGTTGATAAAGCGCGAGTAAATTAAAGAGATCTTGAATATATTCGCGAGCGGGATTGAGATTTCCGTAAATAAAATTAATCGGATTGTTGATTTCGTGAGCAATTCCGGCAACCAGTTGACCTAAACCCGTCATTTTTTCATTTTGTACCAATTGCGTCATGACTTGTTTTAAGCGATCGTTTTGCCTTTGCAGCGTTTTTTGTAGCTTACATATGGTTAATTGATTTTGAATGCGAACGAGGACTTCTGCAAATTGAAAAGGTTTCGTAATATAATCAATTCCGCCGACTTCAAAGGCTTTAACTTTATCTTCAACGTTATCTAAAGCGCTTAAAAAAATGATGGGGATTTCTTTGGTTCTTTCATCAATTTTTAATTTTTGACAGACCTCATAGCCATTCATTTCCGGCATATTAATATCTAATAAGATTAGGTCTGGTTGTACCGCCTTTGCTGCCAGAATTGCCATTTTTCCATTAATAGCAGGACGCACGCGATATCCGCGTTTGGATAACATCGTAGAAAGCAAGCGAATATTGTCGGGGGTATCATCGACAATTAAAATATCAGCTTGGTCGGGGTCGGTCATTTCAATTATAAATTATCAATTATCAACAAGGAACTTTAATGCCATTGGGGAGATGATTTAAGTAACTCTGTAGCTTGAGTTTCGTTCAAGGGATGAGCAAAGAAATAACCTTGTCCAAAGTGACAATCGAGATTTTTGAGTCTTTCAAGTTGTTTGGGCGTTTCAATGCCTTCTGCTACGATATCGAGTCCCATTGTGCGAGCAATATTAATAATAACAGGAACGAGGCCGAGGGAAGAACTGGAGTCGTTCCAACTGCTAATAAATGATTTATCAATTTTGAGAGCATTGATGGGAAAGCGATGGAGGTAATTTAAAGAAGAATATCCCGTTCCGAAGTCATCCAAACAAATTTTGATACTGCGATCGCGTAGTTGTCTTAACACATTCAGCGCGGTTTGATTGTCCATGATGACACTTTCGGTAATTTCTAGTTTGAGGCAACAGGGATCGAGATGAGTCTCTGCGAGGACGAGATCGATCTGTTGAATTAAATTGTTGTTGGCAAATTGCCTGACGGAAAGATTGACATTCATGGATAGGGTTGAATCGACCAAACTGCAATCTTGCCACTGTCGCAGTTGCTGGCAGGCTTGACGGAGTACATAAGCCCCAATGGGTGCGATCGCGCCGGTTTCTTCTGCAATGTCAATAAAACATCCGGGGGCGAGTAAACCGCGAGTGGGATGCTGCCAACGTAAAAGCGCTTCAAATCCCGAGATTTTGCCCGAGGCAAGAGCGATAATGGGTTGATAGTAGACGACGAATTCGTCCCTCGCGATCGCTCGACGGAGATCGGTTTCGACTTGCAAAAAAGACAGGGCTGCCTCGTGGAGAGAGGGATCGAAGATATGATAGCGAGATTTTCCTAACGCTTTCGCGCGATACATGGCGCTATCGGCATCTCGCAGCAAATATTCGGGCTGGGTATATTCAGCATTACCACTGGCAATGCCGATACTGGCACTGAGAAAAATTTCTCGTCCTTGTATTTTAAAGGGCAGGGCAAAGGAATTTAAAATCGTTTTCGCCATGCGAACTGCATCTTCAATGTCTGGGGTTTCTGTAACGAGAATGGCGAATTCATCCCCACCCAGACGCGCTAAAGTATCGCTTGGTTTGAGAAAACCCTCTAAGTGACAAGCGAGAGCGATCAAGAGTTCGTCTCCAACGGGATGACCGAGGGAGTCATTCACGACTTTAAAGCGATCGCAGTCAAGAAATAAGAGTGCAAATTTTGTCCCTGAACCCCGATGCAATTCATTGAGCAGATGCTTGAGTTTCTGCATAAAAAATACTCGGTTGGGCAATTTAGTGAGCGTATCTTGCATTGCCATTTTTTTGAGTCGAGCATTGGCAACTTCCAACTCTTGCGTGCGCTGTTGCACTCGTTTTTCTAACTCGGTATTCAGTTGTAAAATTTTTTGCTTGGCGAGTTTCAGTTCCAGTTGACTTTTAATGCGGATGAGAACTTCTTGCACTTGGAACGGTTTATTAATAAAGTCAACACCACCAACGGAAAAGGCTTTCACTTTATCAACGATATCATCGAGGGCGCTCAAGAAAATCACTGGAATTTGCGTGGTTTTCGGATCGGCTTTTAAGGCCAGACAAACTTCATAGCCGTCGATTTCTGGCATCATAATATCGAGTAAAATCAAATCGGGAGCTAGTCGGCGTACCGCATTCAAGGCAATCGTGCCATTAATAGCCTGACGCACTTTATACCCTTCTTGCGCCAGCATAACGGAAAGCAAGCGGAGATTTTCTGGCGTATCGTCCACAATGAGAATATCGGCGATCGGGGGGCGGGTTTTCATCTCCAAGGTTTAATTAAAATAGGTGATTGTTTATTGTTCATTGTTCTCTATCGGGTTGTGCAAGATCCATGAGAATATCAAAGCGAAACTCTTCAACCAGAGCAATTAAGGCGATCGCTAAATGAGAATGCTCTTCGGGCATTTCGGCGATCATTTCATGAATAAGACGATCGCTGCATTGAAGCGATGCTTCATAAAGTTGTTTTCTCCAATTTTCCGACATCACTTGCAATACAGAAGGTTCAAGAGATAAAGCATCCTCGACGTCGCAAATCTTTTCGGGCAAATCCTCGGCTGCCAATTCTTCTAAAGTATTTTGTGAGGTTGTTTTCCGCTCGTAAAGATATTGTACCCCGATATATTTTTCCATTTTTGCCAGTAATTCTTCTTCTTGAAAAGGCTTGCTCAAAAAATCATCGCATCCGGCTGCCAATGCCTTTTGCCGATCTTCAGCAAAAGCACTGGCTGTCAGAGCTACAATGGGAACTCTAGACTCGGGAAGAGAAAATGAAGAAGGGTTAATGGGAAGAATATCACCTTCTCGAACCTTCGCTCGTGCTTTCTCTTGCTGGCGAATTTGTCTTGTTGCTTCGTAACCGTCCATCACGGGCATTTGGATGTCCATCCAGATAAAATGAGGATGCCACGATTCCCACAGGGCGATCGCTTCGACTCCATTTTCTGCGGTTTGCACCTCAAAGCCTAAAGCGTTCAGCAGATTTAATAACAACAAACGATTATTGTGGCGATCCTCAACGACTAAAATGCGATAACTTTCCTCGGTACAATCGGGAGGGGCGATCGCGCGAACGATCGTTTTTTGACTCGCTTCGGTCTCGATAATACGGTCTTGGGAAATATTAATCGGAATGGTAAAAAAGAATTTTGAACCTTGTCCGACGATGCTTTCTAGATGCAACTCTCCTCCCATCAAGCGCACGAATTGTTGACTGATGGGTAGTCCCAGTCCCGTTCCGTTAGAGGCTTGGCTTCCTTGTTTGGTTTGCCCGAAGGCTTCAAAAATTTTCTCTATTTCTTCTGGAGCAATTCCGCACCCTGTATCTTCAATTTCAAAGTAAAGTTGGCGATCGCCGATTGGTGGTTGGCGATCGGTGATTGATTTGACTCGCAGGGTAATAAAACCCGTATCGGTAAACTTAATCGCATTTCCGAGTAAATTAATGAGGATCTGACGCAGTTTTTGTAAGTCTGTGCGAATGTATTGCGGGAGGTCACGATCGCGATCGCCAATTAACTCAATTTTTCTGCTACTGGCTTTTAATCTAAACATATCTTCTAAGCTATCCAACAGGCGATAGAGATTGAAGGTATCTTCGTTAAATGTTGCCCGTCCCGCCTCAATTTTGGACATTTCCAGCACGTCATTAATTAGGGCGAGTAAATGTTCGCCACTGCGATTGATAATATTCAGATTCTCTTGTTGTTCGCGATCGAGATTGTCATCTCGTACCATCAATTGCGTAAATCCCAAAATGGCATTGAGGGGGGTTCGCAATTCGTGACTCATACTCGCTAAAAACTCACTTTTCGCGCGGTTGGCGGCATCGGCAGCTTCTTTGGCAATTTTCAAGGCGGCGGATTGTTGTTGTGTTTGAGCGAGCAATTCGGCTTGTTGTAAGGCAATCCCCATTTGTGTGCCAATGTGAATGGCCATATTAATTTCTTCTTCTTGCCAATGACGGGGAGCCGAATTCTGATAGGAAGCCAGAAGTCCCCACAATTTGGGTTGCGAGTCTTCATTCTCTTTTCCCTGTACGCTCGTAAAAATCGGCACGGTGAGATAGGTGCGAGCCTGACAGTTTTCGAGCATTTCTACATAACACGGTGTAAATCCTGCTTTATAAATATCTTCAACGCAGAGATAACGCGAGCCTCGACTGTAAGCTCCTCCTTGAGTATTTTGCAAATAAGTATCTTCGAGAATAAGGGTTTTGTTTAATGTTTGCAGGGAACAGTGTTCGGGAGCAGCTGTATCGAGGGTCATGGTCAATCGCTCTCCTTCTGTATGGAGTAAAGGAGTCCATTCTGCGCCAACATCCTCGGCGACGACTTCTCCACCCCAATCGGGATTAAAGCGGTAGATAATGACGCGATCGCAATTCAAAACCCGACGCAATTCCCGCGTTGTGATGCTAAAAATCGTTTCCATCTCGAGGGTACGGCGCATTCGTTCGATGATGGTGGCGATCGCGACTTCTCGTTTGACACTCTTCCTTAAAGCCTCTTCAACTTGCTTGCGCTCGGTAATATCCGTAGCCGTTCCCGTTATGCCGATAACTCGCCCCAGTTCGTCCCGCACGGCGATCGCATTAACTTGCAGGTAAATCCAGCGATCGTCTTTAGCGCGATACTTTTGTTCGTGCTGCATGAGCGGTTTTCCTTGCAACACGCGCAAAAACTTAAAGGCATTGGCTTGGCGTTCTGAGGTGGGGATAAAATCCCAAAAAGAACGATTGATAACTTCTTCGGGTTCGTAGCCGCAGATCCGCGTCATAGCAGGGTTGATGAAGGTATAGCACCCTTCGCGATCCATTGACCAGATAATATCTCGAGAGGTTTCGACTAAATCTCGATATTTTTTTTCGCTTTTACGCAGGGCAATTTCTGCCCGTCGGCGATCGCTGATATCGTTAAAAATGCCGAGAACATGGGTTATTTCTCCCGATTCGTCAGTAATAGGTGCTTTTGTGGTTTGCAACCACATCTTAACGCCGCGCTCGGGATTGTTGACTTCTTGTTCTGGATAAACAATCGCTTGTTTGGTTTGCAACATTTGTCTATCTTCTTCTTGCCAAGCGCGAGCCAGTTCTTCGGGAAAGACTTCCCAATTGTGGCGACCTAATAATTCTTCTCGCGAGATTCCTAAAGCACGTTCGCTAAATTGATTCCAGATCGCATAGCGCATTTCGTCGTTCGCATTTTTCACAAATACCCCTACGGGAAGATAGTCGATAATGGCGTTGAGAAAGCGTTTTTGTTGGGCGACTTCTTCTTCTAATTGCTTGCGATCGCTGATATCGTTTGTGACCAACGTGACGCAGGTTTGGCCTTGTAAATCAATTAATTCGGCGGAAAGTAAAAGGGTTTTGATCCGTCCGGATTTGGTGCGAAATTTGACTTCGAGGTTGCGAAGAATGCCATTGTGGGAATTGAGTTGGCGCTGAAAGCGATCGCGTTGTTGAGCATGAACCCAAATCTCTAAATCTTCGGCCTTCGAGCCGATAATGTCTTGGCGATCGTATTCTAATAACTCGAAAAAACTTTCATTGGCATCAAGATAGCGTCCCTCGGGAAAGGTTTTCAAAGCAATGGCATGAGGACTGGAGCGAAAAGCTTTCGCGAATTTTTCTTCCGAAATGCGGAGTTTTTCTTCAGCTTGTTTTTGCTGTACGATCGTCCCGAGTTGGGCGGCGATGGTGACAACGAGTTCAAACCAACGACGATCGCGCTCTCCTAAGGGGCTAAAAAAGGCTAACACCGCTAGCACTTTTTTTGGGGATTTCCGTCCTCGCTTCAAGGGTTGGTCTGAGGGGCGATCGCGATGGTCTACAGGATTAACATCTAAAGGATTAACAAGGAGAACCGGAACGGCTAAAACCGTATGAAAGTCGCTCTCTCGGGCGAGGCGAGCGCGGGTAAATACTTCTGGGGAAAGGTTGGTCATATCGTGCAGCCATTCGGGTTGACATCGTTCCCAGACTCTGCCGATTAATCCTTGTGCTTTTTGTAAGGTTATTTCTTGACTGTTTTGTTGAAAATTAGCGATCGCTGCGAGTCGATCTGACGGATTGTTTCTCGACCAAGTGCGAGCGCAGCGCAGAGAATTCTCGTCTCCCTCGAGCCAAGCTTCAGCATAAGCTGCATCGATGGTTTGACCCAAACGACGCAAGGCTTCTTCTAAAGCTGTTTCAAAATTCGGACAACTCGCAAAAGAACGACTTAATTCAAGGAGGAGTTGCGTTTCTTTTTGGGCGATCGTGCGCTCGTGAATTTCGGTTTTAAGTTGAGTATTTTGCGCCTCGATCTGCTGTTGTAATGCCCGAATCGTCAATTGATGATTAATACGAGCCAAGACTTCATTAGCTTGAAACGGCTTGGTGATATAATCTACACCGCCGACTTCAAAGGCTCTCACTTTTTCATCGGCGCGATCGATGACGCTAATAAAAATAATGGGAATTTCTTGAGTTCGCCGATCTTTCTTGAGTCGTTCGCAAACTTCATAGCCGTTGATTTCGGGCATGAGAATATCGAGTAAAATCAAATCGGGTGGCGAAGCGAAAGCTGCATTTAAGGCTAACTCCCCAGAAATAGCCCGACGAACGCGATACCCTTGTTTCTGTAATAATCGCGCTAAAAATTTTAGATTGCTGGGTTGATCGTCAACAATGAGAATTGTAATTTTTTCGTTAATCATAATTGGTTTATATTAATATTAATTAATTTTTAAGGTTCTTGATAACTTTTTGGGCTATACGAACCATAATATCAAATCGAGAATCGTCATATAAATCTTGTAATTCTTCAGCTAAAGCCGGAGCGCGATCGCGAATTTCCTCAATTAATTGTAGTGTCGATTCTTCATTAATTTCATTGGCATAGCGATAAAGATTTTTAACCCAAGTTCGCGGGATTTTTTTAAGCTCTGAGAGAAAAAAACGATCCGATCGCTCTGAGATACCTGCAGTCCGATAAAAAGTTTCACGGGTAGAGCGATCGTCAAAACGGTAAGACAGGCTCAGATATGTTGCGATTTTGTCCAGTAAAGTCGCTTCTTGAAACGGTTTATGAATAAAATCATTACATCCAGCTTCTAACATTGTTCCTCGCTGTTCTTCAAAAATACTTGCGGTTAAAGCGATAATAATAGTTGGGTTGGGTTTGAGGGATTGGGTTGGGGAGTTCATTTCTAAATCCGAATCCCGAATCCTTAACGACAGTTTCTCTCGTTTCCGAATTTCCCGAGTTGCTTCATAGCCATTGACAATAGGCATGCGCGTATCCATAAGAATTAAATGAGGATACCATGTTTCCCAAATGGCGATCGCCTCTCTCCCATTCATCGCTTCTCGTACATTAAAGCCGATGGGTTGCAGTAATTTCTTTAAAAGCAGACAGTTTTCTCGCGTATCGTCAACCACTAAAATCCGATAAGCGATATTGGGGTCTTTCAGTCCAATAACACGCTGAGTGGGAGTTTTATCTACAGGTAAGGTCTCGGTAATCGTAGGCGTAATATAAAACTCAAAGATACTGCCTCGACCCAAATTGCTCCGAACAGAAATTTTTCCGCCCATTAATGTAATAAATTGACGAGTAATGGTTAACCCCAAACCCGTCCCTTCTACTGCTTTTCGTCCAGCTTCAGCTTGTACGAATGCCTCAAATAAGCGATCGATTTCTTCTGAGGCAATCCCGCATCCCGTATCTTCAATTGCAAAATAGATTTTCTGACTTGCCCCGAGAGAAGTCAAAGAGTGAGTTATTTGAGGCTGGTTATTTGTGGTTGCTTGTTCTTCATGATTCATTAAAAAGACTCGTAGCGTTACCGAACCTGAATTGGTAAATTTAATCGCATTATTTAAAAGATTAATCAAACAACCACGGAGTTTCTTTTCGTCGGTTTTAATATAATGAGGAACATCGGCTGCGATCGCAAAACGGAGTCGGATTCCTTTACGTTCTGCTGCCAGTAAAAACATCGCTTCTAAATTATCGAGTAATTGGTATAGATCGAAAGCATTCTCTTGAAAAATAATTGCCCCAGATTCAATTTTTGATAGATCTAAAATATCATTAATTAAACTCAGCAAATGTTCTCCACTGCGATTAATAATGTTTAAGTTTTCTTGTTGTTCTTTTTCAATTGTTATATCTCGACTCATCAGTTGAGTAAATCCCAAAATAACATTGAGAGGCGTGCGGAGTTCGTGACTCATATTGGTTAAAAATTCGCTTTTTGCCTGTAAGGCGCGATCGGCAGCCAGTTCTGCCTTTTTGCGTTCTTCTATTTCTTGTTGTAGTTTTTGATTGTGTTGTTGTCGTTCTTGTTGCAATCGTCGGATGGTTAACTGATTTTTAACTCTGGCTAAAACTTCAGGGACTTGAAAAGGTTTGGTAATATAATCGCTACCGCCGACTTGAAACGCACGAACTTTGTCTAAAGCAGCATCTAAGGCACTAATAAAAATAACGGGAATTTCTGAAGTTACGGGATTGGATTTTAATTTTTCGCAAACTTCATAACCATCCATGTCTGGCATTTTGATATCGAGTAAAATCAGATCGATCGCGCCAGACTTTGCCACTCTCAAAGACATAAACCCATTCACCACCCCACGTACCTTATAACCTTCTCGGGATAAGGTGGCAGATAACACTTGAAGATTTTCGGGTGTATCGTCAACAATGAGAATATTACCTTTCATTAATTTTGTTATTCGTTGCTTGTTGTACAAAACCAAATAACCCAGCAGCGATCGTCAACAACTAATCATTAAAATTCAATTGCGTCGAGGAGTTCGATAATTCGATCGCAGCGAAATTGCTTGGCCAATTCAGCCAAACTTTCACCGATCGCGCTATGAGGATCGGGAAGTTCGGCAATGAGACGCAAAATTTGTTCGTCATCGGCCACCTCCGCTGCCCGGTACAATTGGTGCAACCATTTTGGAGACAAAGAAACTAATTTATCTGAAGTTAGAGAAAAATTGCTTTGTTTCTGGGTAGATTTGGGGTGTGAGAGAGTTGGCGTTTTTTCATAAAGATAACGCACTCCCAAGTGAGTTGCCATTTTTTGTAGGAGTTCTTCCGTTTGGAAGGGCTTACAAATAAAATCATCGCATCCAGCAGCGAGGGTGACGGTGCGATCGCGATCGAAAACGCTTGCAGTCAAGGCAATAATGGCAGTTGCTTGGCCTTCAATGTGAGATTTAATTTGCTGAGTTGCTTCATAACCATTCATGACGGGCATTCGCATATCCATTAAAATAAGATGGGGTTTCCATGCTTGCCATTGCGCGATCGCATCTACGCCATTGACAGCCTCGCGCAGGTCAAACCCCAAAGGCGAAAGAATATTCCCGAGCAGCTGACGGCTTTCTCTGCGATCGTCGGCAATGAGAATGCGATAAACGGTTTCCTCATCAGCTAATCCAATGATACGTTGATTGGGGCGATCGTTTTGGATGGAAGCAGCATCTAAAATCCCGATATCAATATTGAAGAAAAAAGTACTGCCTTCTCCCAAGGTACTTCGCACGCCGATCTTTCCTCCCATCAGTTGTACGAATTGGCGGCTGAGAGGCAATCCCAATCCTGTCCCTTCCTGAGATTGTCGGCCGGTTTCGGTTTGCACGAAAGGTTCAAAGAGAAGTTCGAGTTCTTCAGTCGCAATTCCTGCCCCCGTATCTTGAACTTCAAAGTAAAGTTGGTTATGGGTTGATAACTGTTCGCTGTTTACTGATAGTTGTACAAATCCCAATTCGGTAAATTTGAGAGCATTGCTGAGTAAATTAATGAGAACTTGACGCAATTTCCGTTGGTCGGCTCGCACGTATTGAGGTACATCTTCGGCAATCTCGAAAAGCAACCGTAAATCTTTCGAGGTTGCTTTGAATTGCAGCATGGCTTCGAGGGAATCGAGTAAAACATATAAATCAAAATCGGTTTCATCGAGAGTGACCCGTCCGGCCTCAATTTTGGCCATTTCGAGAATATCGTTAATCAAGGTGAGTAAATGCTCGCCACTGCGCTTGACAATTTGTAATTGTTCGCGGCGATCGCTCGATATGGTGTTGTCATTCACCAATAATTGAGCAAATCCGAGAATGGCATTGAGAGGAGTTCGCAATTCGTGGCTCATATTGGCAAGAAAAGCGCTTTTGGCGGTGTTGGCCTGTTCAGCAGCTTCTTTTGCCTCTTGGAGGGCGGCCTCGGCTTGTTTGCGTTGGGTAATGTCTCGGGCGACCCAAATGGCCGATCGCTCTGGTAATGGGGAGATACTGGCAGAAAACCAGAGTTCGCGATCGCCAATGGGCAAACTGTAATCAAGATTGAGAGTTTCTTGTTCTCTCACGACTTGCTGTACTCGCTCGAGCCAAGCTTGAATATTGTCGTGGCGCAAAAAGCGCTCTACAGTGAGATCGAGGGGGTTTTTATGAGTAATTCCGTTATAGTGAGTATTCGTCGGGGCAATATCAATATTGCCTACTTCGTCTACAATCAGAACGATATCGGTCATTGCCTCGAAAATTGCGCGAATTTTTTGTTCGGATGCCCGTAATTTTTCAGTGAGGGCATTACGTTCGCTGATTTGTTCTTGCAGTTTTTGATTAGTTGCCGTCAATTCGAGGGTTCGTTCGATCGCACTACGTTCTAGGGTTACGTTTAAGTTCTGCAAAAGGTGATTTTGTTCGGCGAGTTGTTTTTGTTGTTCGTAATATTCAAGAGTTTCGCGAATGATGTCTCGCAACTCTTGGGGATTCCAAGGTTTAGCGAGATAGCGATAGATATTGGCTTTGTTAACGAGATTGCCGATGATTTTGGCCTCTGTTTCTCCGGTTAACAAAATTTTCAAGATTTGAGGGGCGATCTCGTGCAGTTTCACAAGCAATTCTTCTTTTTGCTTTCCGAACAGAATGCGATCGCAAATAATAAAGGGAATTTCTTCACCTTTTACTTGTAACTCCCGTAAAATTTCTAGGGCTTGTTCTCCACTTTCTGCCACTTCAATCGTATAACGTTCCTTAAAGGGGAGTCTCGCGAGGCGTTCCTTGGAAGAGGGACAATCATCTTGTAATCCTGCCTGCAATTGTTCTTGCAAAGCAATCAAAATTTCGCTCTTTTCATTTATGCAGATAATGGTTTGTTTGCTCATTCGTCTTTACTTAATAATGATTCTCTTTTTACGCCAACACGAAAACAATACTTATTAATAACAATGAACTCAGCAATCGATTGCTCTAAATCCGGATTACATGTTAAGTTAAGTTGAGAAAAGTTACTAATTTTTTGAGTTCGATATTACCACCGCTAATTGTTACGCCAATTCGTTTTCCCGGAGCGTGCAGGCTTTGATTGAATAAGGCTGCTGCCGCTAATGCTCCCGTGGGTTCGACGACAATTTTTAAACGTTCCCAGAGGAAAAACATCGTTTGTAAGAGGTCGCGATCGCTAACCGTTACCATATCATCAACATACTCTAAAATAAGGGGAAAGGTTAGAGAGCCGAGGGAGGGAGTTCGCGCCCCATCGGCAATAGTGTCGGGGTTTTCTATTCTTTGCAAAATTTTGCTGTAAAACGATCGCTTTGCGTCGTCTCCTGCTTCTGGTTCTACACCGATAACGCGACAATTGGGTAAGAGCGTTTTTGTCGCGATCGCACAACCGGAAAGTAGCCCTCCACCTCCACAACAAACTAATAATAAATCTAGCTCTCCCACCGCTTCAATAAGTTCTTTGGCTGTCGTTCCCTGTCCAGCAATAATATGAGGATGATTGTACGGCGGAATAAGGGTTGCACCGCGTTCTTGGCAGAGTTCTCGAGCAACTGTTTCCCGAACGGCTTCGGCGCGATCGTAGAGGATAATCTCGGCTCCATAGCTTCTTGTTGCTGCTATTTTCACCTCTGGGGCATCTCTCGGCATCACAATTGTGGTAGGAATATCGAGAAGTTTGCCGGATAAAGCCACCGCTTGGGCGTGATTTCCAGAAGAATAAGTGACAACTCCTTTTTGTTTGTCATCTGAAGACAGTTGAGATAGGGCATTATAAGCACCGCGAAATTTAAACGCACCGATGCGCTGAAAGTTTTCGCACTTGAAAAAAACTTGACTGTGGGTTTTGTCGTTAAATTGCCGAGAGGTCATGATGGGAGTGCGATGGGCAACTCCAGCAAGGCGATCGGCGGCGGCTTGGATGTCTGCGTAGGTCACCATTACTCTAGATTGGGTTCGATGTTAGCTGCTCGCAGTTGGGCGAGAAGGCGATCGGCGCGTTCTCGCTCTTGTTCGGCGCGTTCTCGTTCCTGTTGAACTAATTCCGATCCCCACGGTAACAGGGTGTCATTTTCATCCCACCAGCGTAACCAATCTCCAGTTCGATTGCGTCGCGTTCCCTGCCAGAGTCCCAGAAATAGAGAAATTTCGGGAATCCAATAGAGATTTTCTGCATTAGGGGTTTCTTCACGATAGCGTCCCGAGGAATCGAGGCGATACACTTCCAAAATGCCCTCGGCGAGATTAAAAATCGCATAAGTCGGAACGCGCAAAACCTGTTCGTAGAAGAACCATTTGCCGGGGGGATAGGTCGGTTTGGTGGAATATTCTGTTCCTTCGGTTTCTGAGAGAAATTCCATCACGATCGCGGGAACTTCGCCTTGTAGTTGGGGGGTATAACTGCGATCGATTTCTACTCTCGGCACGCGGATTGAGGGAACGTAGAACCAATCGGGGGCTTTTACGACCATTTTGCTATTAACGGTGGCACAGATGCCGTAATTCGTGCCAGTCAGGACATTTTCTGAGATTCTTCCTGCCAATTCGAGGCTTTCGCTTAGGGCTTCGGCTAGGAGGGGTTGGTTGATGTTATCCACGGGGTCATCGGGGAGAATGTAGTCTTCGGGTAATTTTTCCCACTCGATCTCGAGAGGAACGGTTGTTATTGCTATCATGCCGAGGATTGAGGAAAGATTCAATGCTTTTCTGTTATTCTACAAGATCGAACGGGGAAAAAATCGGGAGCGATCGCCATGACAACAGCAGAAACTATGCAAAACAATACAATTCCGAAAGTCTGGCAATGGAAAGGGTTCGATATTTGCTATCAAAGTTGCGGTACAGAAGGGGCTGCAGTCGTTCTCATTCACGGTTTTGGGGCATCTTGGGGACACTGGCGCAACAATCTCCCCGTTTTGGGTCAAACTATGCGTTGTTATGCGATCGATTTAATTGGTTTTGGCGGTTCGGCAAAACCCCAACCCGAGAGAGAAATTGATTATACGTTTGATACTTGGGCGCAACAAATCGCCGATTTTTGTCGAGAAGTTATCGGGTCTCCCGCTTTTTTAGTGGGAAATTCGATTGGCTGTATTGTTGCCATGCAAACAGCAGTTTCTCATTCCGATTGGGTTTTAGGGGTGGCTGCCATTAATTTTTCCTTGCGTTTGCTGCACGATCGCAAGCGTCAAGAATTACCTTGGTATCAACAACTCTCTGCACCGATAATGCAGCAATTACTCAAACAAAAATGGTTTGGACATTTCTTTTTTCAACAGTTAGCCAAACCCAATATTGTTAAAAATATTCTTTTGCAGGCATATCATCGCAAGGAAGCCGTGACCGATGAATTAATCGATATTTTAATGAAGCCTGCTGCCGATCCGGGGGCTGCGGATGTTTTTATTGCCTTTACTAACTATTCTCGCGGACCCTTGCCCGAGGATTTGATTCCGATTTTACCTTGTCCCGCGATCGTTTTATGGGGAACGGAAGACCCGTGGGAACCGATTGAGTTAGGGCAAAAATTCGCCGAGTTTCCAACTATTCAACAGTTTATTTCTTTGGAAGGATTGGGGCATTGTCCTCAAGATGAAGCCCCGGAAATTGTCAATCCAATTTTACGGGAGTGGATCGAGCAATATGCGAGCGATCGCCGCTAGGTAAGTCCTCAGACTCAAAAAATATTTTTTTGTTTATCAAGGAGTACAATGGGAGAAGTATAGCTTGTAGACAACTCTAAAAGTTTATTGCTCTTGGATGCTTTGGCTGGATAAGCACGTCAACATCACAAATATGACAGACCATAAAATCACAGAAAATAAAGAAGGCCGACTCGAAGTAGAATACTATGGAGCAGATTTCCCTGTGGATGTACTTGTCCAAAGGATGAATTCTGAGGACTTTGTAATCCCAAATTTTCAGAGAGGATATGTTTGGAAAGAAACAGAGGCTTGTCGATTTATAGAATCTTTACTTCTTGGATTGCCAACACCTTCTCTTTTCTTGGCAAAAGACAAATTTTCTAATCAATATTTAGTTATTGATGGTCAACAAAGGCTCAAAACATTGCAGGCATTTTATAAGGGGATTTTTCCTACTAATGGCAAACCTTTTAAATTAAAGGATGTTGTAACTGAACTCCAAGGCTTAAACTATTCTACTCTATCGATTTCACAACGACGTGCGTTAGATAATTCGATTGTACACTGTATAATAATTTCTGAGAACTACGATCTACGAGGAATCTATCACTTATTTGAAAGGCTTAATACAACGAATATAAAACTCGAGCCTCAAGAGATCCGAAATGCGATATATCGTGGAAAATTTAGTAAACTTCTTCAAGAGTTATCAGACCGTAAAGAATGGCAAAACTTATGTCAGAAAGCTGGTCAGTCAGTTACTTTGCAAGAGCTTATTTTAAGATTCTTCGCGCTGCATTATAATCTAGATAAATATAATGGAAAAATGGTCAACTTCTTGAATGACTTCATGCTCGAAAATAAAGATGGTGAAACTATTTCATTGGATGAGATGAAAAGTCTATTTCTTGAGGTAATCGATTTCATTATTGAGTGTACTGGAGAGACAACATTCCTGAGAGATAAAAATTTCAATATACCCCTTTTTGAGAGTATTATGCTTGTGGTTGCTCAAGAGGTTTTAAGTCAATCAGATGGTTTGCATTTTAAAAAATTCTGGGAATCTTTAATCAGTAATGAGGATTTTCAATCACTCTCTCGGGCTTCTACTACTACTACAAAGAATCTCAAAGAGAGACTTGAATTAGCAAAAAATATTTATAAAAACACTAGCAAATGAAGCGTGATATACATACTCATAAACAAAAGCTAGATAACTTATTTCAGAGAGTTTCTCGATTTTCAGATCCACAAGATCAAAGTGAATGGTCTAGATATCTTTGCATCTTAGTTTCAGGTTTTATAGAAGCCTCTTTGAGGGTACTGTTAGAAGACTACGCAAGCAATACATCTTCCCCTAAAATACAAAAATTTTTGGCAGGACACATAAAAAAATAACTAATTGTAAGACGAGTAAAATAAATACAATATTGGAGAGCTTCGATCGTCAATGGGCAACGAATTTCAACGATCGAATTGCAGCCCAAAGTTCTATAGTTGATGAAATTAAAAATTCAATAGATACGGTAATCGCAAATCGCCATAAAATAGCTCATGGTAAAAGTGTTGGCATAACTTACACACAGATTCAAAAACACTATAACAATGTCAAAAAAGCAATCACAATTTTGGAATCTATTATTTGCTAGAACTTATCCTTTAGATTTTAAAAATTTCTGTAAAATTTCTATCATTTGATATGACTTGAATATTAAATTCTTCGCCAAAATTACCGCGAAATTCGTACTGAATCAACCGATCGCGATCGCGAGCAATAATTTCCCGAAATAATTCTCCTTCTCCCGTAAAAACCTGTAATTTAAGTTGTGAGGGTAAATCGCGATCGCGATCGCTAGGACATAACTGCACAGTAATAGTTAATTTATTCTCTATTTCCGATCGCAACGAAATAGAAAGCATAATCGGCATCTCAAAATCGAGAATTTTGGCACGTTGAATTATATCTTGTCGAAAAGCTAAAGCAGGGATTTGAGGCCAAGCAAAATTGCCGATCGCATCCCATCCTTCTGTAAAAATCCCCTGCAACCATTCTCTCAAATAAACAAGAGAGGTATCTTTAAAGGTACTTTCTAAAGCTTCTAAAAAGACATCTAAACTTTGCAGATTGTTCGGGTTAATTTCTGCGGGTAGTTCTGAGTCAGTCGGAAAAAAGCCCAATAACTTAACTTCATCAAGGGTGTTTCCCAATTCTAAACCCATAACTCCTAAGCGATCGCGGCGCACTTCCGTAGGGATCGTAATGTTCTCAGTTGGCGATCGCAGCCAACGACATTCGATTTTTTCACCATTGGGTAACAGTAAATCCGCCACATCAAACATTGCCCTCAAACCCGCATTCCAGCAATCTCCTCGGGTCACATCCGTTTCAATTTGTAGCCAGTTTAAATAACGATATACTGCCAATACAGAAAGTGTATTCAAATAGACTTGCAAGCCTTTTTCCGGTGTTGCTTGCTCGGCTGCAAATTGCTTAGCAAGATCGCGATCGCTTGGCAATAAAGGAATTTTTAATAGTTGTTGATTATTGGTTATTGGTTGTTGACTCATTGTTTCTCTGATAACTATTTACTGATAACTGTTCACTATTCACTGTTTATAGCCAAGTTCAATCGCAAGAGAACGCAACAAGGGTAATGCTTTATTGTGCCAATGCCAGTTTAAAGTGTGATATTTGACCTCAAACTCTTGTGCAATTTGTACTAAGCGATCGGGAGGTTGTTTGAGTAACAAGCGTTGAGCTAATATTTGGCAATGACAGCGAGGATGGGCTTTGGGATGACAGCCTTGCAGCTTTTTCTCGGGATCGCGATCGATATAGTCTTGTAACTTCACTCCAATTCTGACATTTTTTTGCTGTTGTTGCTCTCGTTCGATTTCTGCTTGTAATTCCCAAAAGTTGGCCAGAGGAGAAGAAAGGCGATCGCTAAAAGTTTCTTTTGCTTCTAATGTTACTGGAGTATCTAACGAGAGGGGAGTTTTGCGGCTTTGCTCGCGAAATTCCTCTTTGATGGTTGTAGGCGTTTTGCGCGATCGCGATCGCCCCGAGAGATGCAAATCTCGTACTGCATACTTAAGCCGCAATTTAAGCTCGATCCATGTCACTAAACTTGCCGTTAAAGAAGACTGTTGAGGTGCAAACTCGTGAATTTCCTCCGCTAATCGCAGGAGAATATCGTTTAAAACTGTGGGATAATCAGGATGAGTCGAGCGGGTCAAACCGGGAAGATTTTGAATTTCCAGCAAAAGCCGATTCATTGCCTTGCGCCAAATCAAACTATTTTTAGGAGATTGACATACCGTATCAATCAGGTGTTTGAGGTGCTCTTCCTGCATCTTTTCTCAGTTCACCGTTTGCTGTTCACTGGTCACTGTTCTCTTGGCGATCGCGCGGCTCTAAAGCAGGTTTGGGAGAAGGTAGCAAGCGATCGCTCGGTACTCTAGCATTAGAACCATTCAGGGTTTGCCAAGCGGCCTGCACTCCTGCGATCGCGCTTTTTGTCCCGACTCCCACTTTTTTTGCGTTTTGTCGTACCGAAGTCAAGCTCTCATCAACCTGTTTAACTACCCCTGTGGCGCTGTTGACCCCATCATTAATATCATCAGTCAATTCACTAATTTCCAAACCTGTCAAGCGAATGGCATCTAAAGTCGGAGGAAACTCTCGCCGTAAGGTATCAAATAACTTTTCTGCACTTCGCGCGGCTCTGGCAATTTCTCGAAATGCGGGGAGTGCGGCGATTAAAACTGCGGTTAAACTGACAGCGACCAATAAAAGGGAGAGGCCGAGCCAAAATAAAGGATCGAGCATTGATGTCAATTATCCCTTCGCCATTAAGGTTTACAGGGGGTTATTAGAATTCGCAGAAGAAGACTCTATCGTAACATTACGCGGCTGGGTTAATTCTTGGCTTTTCATCTGGCTGGCTTCCATCCCTGCTGCGATCGCTTCTTGCAAGCGAATGAGGGTTTCCTCCCAGCTTTGCACGGCTGACTCTGACAGGCGATCGGTTTGTAATTGAATTGTCGCCGATAAATCTTCAGCTAATTCCGGTAGAGCATCGGCAGATTTTTTCAGGATTTGTCGCGTTTCTCGACCAGAGCGCGGCGCAATTAAAACACCGATGACCGTGCCGATCGCGCTACCGATCAGCACGCCGCCGATAAACGAGCCTGTATTGTTGTTGGACATGGGTTAAAGGGGTAAAAAACAAGCTGCACAAATAAGGTAAGCTATTGCGATCGCGCGATCTCTCAACTTACTACCTCAAACCTACCATTGAATTTGCAGAAAATTCCAATTAATACTAAGGTTAGCGATCGTAAAGCCAGTCGCATTAACACGGGTCAGAAATAATCATGAGGGCATCTTGACAAGTCTGCATTGTCAATTTTTGAATCAAAAAAATAGTTTTATTGAGGAGTTTTGATGGTAAAAAAACATATCCGAAAGCTCGATAGCTTGCGCGGGTTTGCCGCTCTGTATGTTGTAATTTATCATTGGATAGAAGACTTTGATTTTCTGCCAGAGACATTCAAAACAGTATTTTTCTCTTTTGGGCAAGAGGCTGTAATGGTCTTTTTTCTCTTGAGTGGTTTTGTTGTTTATTTATCTTGTCACAAACAAAATGTATTAAGTTTAAGGTATTATTTTGTTCGGCGATTTAGACGAATATATTTTCCAGTTTTTATCGCTTTTTTGATTTCAATATTGATTTTTTTGTTTAACCATAAATTAAAAAATAATTTTTCATGGTTTGAGTTTTTAGGTAATTTAGTAATGTTACAAGATATCGCTTTTTTAAAACCCGGAACATGGTTCGATCCTTTTCTAGGAAATCTCCCATTATGGAGTTTAAGTTATGAGTGGTGGTTTTATATGTTGTTCTTTTTGATATATAATACTATATTTAAAAATGCAAAAAGAATCTATTTAGTTCTGGGATTGTCTATATTTTCTTACTGTTTTTATTTAATTGTTCCCAATCAAATCTCCTTGATTCTTTCTTATTTTATAATTTGGTGGTCTGGAGTGGAAATTGCTGATATTTTTATTCGTTATAATCGCTTGCCTTTAGCAAAAATAAAACCAATCTTTTTCTGTCTTTTTTTCATGTGTATTCTAACAGCAACTCCTGTGTTTTCGGCAGGAAAGATCGAACTTGGATTTTACCCTTTTTTGATATTCCGTCACTTTTTGATCGCATTTCTTATCTTAGTAATTGCGTTAATTTGGTACAATTATAAAATGATATTTTTCGACAGAATATTTGGTATATTTACAATAATCGCTCCTATTTCTTATGCTTTATATATCTTTCACTATCCGATTTTAATGCAATGGAAACTCGATACTTATCTTGACAATTTTTGGCTTATTTCTCTGATTAAAATCACTCTTCTTTTGAGTTTATCTTACCTTGTTGAGATCAAGTTACAACCTATTATTAATTATTATCTCAAATAAAGGATAACATGAAAACATTAAAATTACTGAATCGAACACAAAAATATTGCGGTTTTTCCTTTACCATACTTTTAGCGATCGCAATTGTTTTTTGTACGATTGAGACAAGATCTTTCAAAATCCCTATTTTTGGCTTTCATAGTATCGTCGATCGCACCGATCCCGATCGCTTACCTTCTCGGGCAGCTTATCTCGATTATTCACTGCAAGATTTAGAAGAAGTTCTTGAATATTTAATCCAAGAGAAATACTGGTTTTTATCCTCTCAAGATCTTTATGATTATTTTTTAGTTAAAGCGAAAACAATTCCAGAAAAATATATTGGTCAGCGTCCGGTGATGCTGACTTTTGATGATGGTTATGAAAATATCAATGCGTTTGTTTTGCCACTTTTAGAAAAACTGGAAGAAAAGTACAATCTCAAAATCCCGATTGTTTTATTTTTAAATCCAGCTTTTATGGAACGAAAAAAATCTAAGAGTAATGTAGAATATCTCAACTGCGATCGCATCAAAGATGGATTTAGCAAAGGCTTTTATGATGTCCAATCTGCCGGAGTTAATCATGTGAATTTAACAAAAATTCCCATTTCAGAGTTAGAATTTGAGCTTCAAGAGTCTCAAAGTAAACTACAAAAATGTATTGCAGAAACGACGACCAACACAGTCGCTTTACATTTTGCCTATCCTTATAATCGCGTCAATAGTCGAGTTACCGTTTATACTGCTCAATACTACCGATCGGGATATTTATATAACGATAAAATACATAGAATCAATCGGTTTCACAATGATTACCGAATCTCTCGTGTGGGAATTTCTCGTCGCGATCCACCACAAAAACTGATCGATCGCGCCCGTCAAGCCTCAAAAATTCGTCTCTAATAAAAACACCAAGAGTTCGTTTTCCCCTTCGTAAACCCCTCGGGACTAGATCGGTCAACTCAAGCGGTCTCACCACTATACGTCTCCTACACTTCTGGTGAAGTCAAACCGGGCGAGACGTATAGTGGTGAATGACCGTACAGTAACGACCGGGCTAGTGATGCTTGGTCTGGCTTAGCGCAAGGACAGCGATCCACTGCCCAGATTGCAAGGTTAGAACAAAGCTCTCGATGTTAGTTCAATTATATTGGATTTGTTGAGCGATCGCAACCCCAACGCTAGAATATTTTTGTCTCTCTGAATGTTGGGGTGCAATTTCTGATGGGAATGCGATCGCGCCAATTTCAGTAGCCCTTGTAATTTGATAGCTCCCTACGCTACAACCTTTTCAACTGCTCGATCGCCCGATCCTATCATGTGCAGAGAATTGCGATCGCGTTGTCAATTTTTACAGAACTTTTGTATTGAATTGGTATTCAATTTGAGTTAAGATAGAATTCTTAAGGATTTTCTAGCATTTGTAAATATCTTTGTAGGAGAATGGATAAAAATGCTCTAAACTCATCAAAGAATTAATAGTAAAACGACTACCAGCAAGGTAAAAAATAAAACGATGGTTAGTACGCATACAGGAATTGAATGGACAGACAGAACTTGGAATCCAACAACAGGCTGTAATAAGGTTAGTCCGGGTTGTCTTCATTGTTATGCAGAAGCAATTACACAACGTTTTACCCATAATTTCCCTAAAGGTTTTGAACTACAATTTCATGAAGAACGCTTGCAAGAACCCAAACGCTGGCGCAAACCCAGTCGAATTTTTGTCAATTCGATGAGCGATCTTTTTCATGAAGAAGTTCCTCTATCTTTCCTGAAACAAGTTTTTGATGTAATGCGAGAAACGCCTTGGCATATTTATCAAATTTTAACGAAACGACACGAACGCATTGTTCAATTAGCTAATGAACTAGAATGGTATGAAAATATTTGGTTAGGAGTTTCAGTTGAAAATCAAGATTATGTGAAGCGCGTTGATTGTTTGCGAGAAGTTCCAGCAAAAGTTAGATTTTTATCTTGCGAACCTCTTTTGGGTGATTTAGACCTTGATTTGACGGGGATTCATTGGGTTATTGTGGGTGGGGAATCTGGCAATAAACACCGTTTAATGAAGGCAGAATGGGCAAGCAATATACGCGAACAATGTCAAGCTAGTAATGTTGCTTTTTTCTTTAAACAATGGGGAGGAAGAACGCCTAAATCTGGAGGAAGGACATTAGACCAACAAATATGGGATGAAATGCCGGCAGCATGGGAACAACATCAAAAGAAGTGGAAACAGAGTATAGCTAGTAAGCGAAACAAAAAAATACTTACTCCAACATTATTCTAAAAATTTAATTTCACTATTCCATGTATAAGGCTGTTTCTTACCGGGTTTTCTTAAATCCAAGATTCCATTTTTCCATAGCTTGATTAATATATCCCGATAATGCGATCTTTTGAGAAATCCAAGCTCTGGAATTTCTAATATTATTCTTGTAACAGCTTTATCTAAAGATATCCATTGGTTACTTTTATTGATAGTTTTTAACAATTCAATCGATTTAGATTCTATCTTGGCAATTCTCCTTGCATTTTCATTGTCCCATGCTTTTTGTAGAGGTCGTGCAAATTGTTTTGCTTTATCTTCTTGAAAAAATAGTAATCTTTCTTCATCCCACACAAATTCATTTAAAAAAGTTCCAAATGCTCTCTCAGGATGGTTGCTACAAACAATAATACTATATTGAGGTCTGCTATCATTATATATTTCCTTGATTTCAAAACTTGTAACTCCTCTAAATTGAGTTTGTTTTCGTATTCGTTTTTTAAAATATTCAAGCGCCCATTTTTCAAATTCTTGTGGTTGATTTTTGAGTTCATTCCATTTTCTTTTCCATAATTCTTCCGAATCTAAACCCAGTAATGCAGTTAAGTGTTGATTATATGTAATTGCTGCTTTTTGCATTCGATTTTCTGATGAAGTTGTTGTAGATTGACCTGCATTGCGTGCTATCTGTCGGTTATGAAATAAAAAAAACAATTCCCCTTTACTAGAGCTAATATAATTACCGATTTCACAAATATGTTCAAATGTTAATCCTTTTACTGCAAAAGTATCTAAGAAAAATAATGTAGGATAATTATCTTGTCGTAAATCTGCTAGAATTTCAGGAAGTGCATCTGAAAATGGCTTTGGTTCATAAATTTTGTAAGTTAAATCTTCTGAAAATATTTGGCAATTTTGTTGAAGTTGTTGATTATTTTTTTTAGATTGCTCTACAAAAAAACAGCGCAAATTGACCCGTTTTTCTTCACTAAAAACTTTTGCACATTTTAATGCAATTAATGGAGAACCATCTGTATCTTCAATATTATGTTTATATTTTTGTTATAACAGTGTGCTTGTATATATCTTAGTAAAATTCTGTGTTTGGCAGCAGACCAAATGCGCTTGCGATTAAAAAATTTTCCTACTTTATCTGAATCATCTGGAAACAAAGATAATTGTTTTGGCATCACAATTTACCTCTCTTGGTTCTAGTGAATGTAAAACTGAACTAAAATCTATTATATACTATCCTTCTTTGTGGTTTAAGTATAAAAAATATTAAGAATATTCACACAGTAGCAATTGTTTCGCTTTTAACTTCAAGGTAAAAGATCGGACATATTCTTGAGAGAAAATAATATTTTTGATCTAGTTATCAATGACTACTTTGATTTTGTCTAGACACTTACTACAAAGAAATCATGAAAAAAGAACGAATTATTCAGCTTATTTTTCTTGCTTTTCTCTTGAACAGTTGCGGAGGTTTATTTATTCGTCCGCAAATTCCTACGGGTGGACTCAATAGTAATTCTCCCGAAGAAAACCCTGCTTACAGTGGCGACGGACGTTATTTAGCCTTTACCTCCGATCGCAACGGACGGCGCAATATTTACCTTTACGATCGCCAACAAAGTACCCTCATTCCTCTTCCCAACCTCAACCGCCGCAACGCCGTCCAAGATCAGCCCTCCCTCAGTGCCGACGGTCGCTATCTGGCCTATATTTCCACAGAACGGGGCAGAAGCGATGTTTACGTCTACGATCGCCAAACCTCGCGATCGCAGCTATTAACGGCGAATGTACGCGGATCTTCTCGCAACCCCACCATTAGCGGTGATGGGAGTTCCGTCGCCTTCCAAACCAGTCAACTTGGACAATGGAACATCGCGATCGTGGAAATCAATAATTAATTGGTAATTGTTCGGCGATCGCTGATAATTGTTCATTGATAATTGCTCATCGTTCATTGTGAAAAAATCGCGTTCTCTAGCTGGCATTGCGGGTATTGTTGCCCTTGCGACCTTAATTAGTAAAATTTTCGGACTCTTTCGCGAACAGGCGATCGCGGCAGCTTTTGGGGTCGGTCCCGTGGTGAATGCTTACGCTTACGCCTATGTTATACCGGGTTTTCTCCTCATTCTCCTCGGAGGCATTAACGGACCCTTTCATAGTGCCTTAGTCAGCGTTCTTTCCAAACGAGAAAAATCTCAAGCTGCCCCTATTGTCGAAACCGTTAGTACTCTTGTTAGTCTGTTATTAATTGGTGTCGCGATCGTATTAATTGTTTTCGCCAATGTTTTTATCGATCTTCTCGCTCCGGGGTTGAATGAAACCACTCGCGATCTCGCCATTCTCCAATTGCAAATTATGGCACCATTAGCCATTTTAGCCGGATTAATTGGCATTGGGTTTGGAACTTTAAATGCTGCCGATCAATATTGGTTGCCCGGTATTAGCCCTCTTTTTTCCAGCGTTGCGGTAATTTCAGGAATTGGCTTGTTAGTTTGGCGGATCGGCGAGCAAATTAGCGCCCCAGAATACGTTCAAATCGGAGGGATTGTGCTTGCCGGGGGAACATTGGTTGGAGGAGTTTTGCAATGGTTGGCGCAACTTTTTGCTCAAATGCGATCGGGAATGGGAACATTTCGCTTGCGCTTTAATTGGCAAAATTCCGGGGTCAGAGATGTGATAAAGGTAATGGCTCCGGCAACATTTTCTTCGGGAATGCTGCATATTAATGTGTATACTGACCTTTTCTTTGCCTCTAGTATTGAAGGAGCAGCCGCAGCAATGCGCTATGGGAACTTTATCGTTCTCACGCCTTTGGGAATTATTTCTAATATGATTCTCGTTCCTTTTTTGCCAGTATTTTCTCGCCTTTCTGCTCCGGAAAATTGGCCGGAATTGAAAACTCGTATTCGTCAAGGATTGATTTTATCAGCCTTAACAATGTTACCTTTAACTGCGATTTTTCTGTCTGTTTCAGGAACAATTGTTGATGTCATTTATAAGCGTCTTGCTTTTGATGAAGATGCGTCGAGGTTAGTTGCTCCTGTGCTTATGGCTTATGGCTTTGGGATGTTTTTCTATTTAGCCAGAGATGTTCTCGTTCGAGTTTTTTATGCTCTCGGAGATGGAGAAACTCCGTTTCGGATTAGCATTATCAATATTTTTGTCAATGTCGTTCTCGATTACTTCCTCGTTAATGCTTTTAAAACTCCCGGATTGGTTATGGCAACAATTGGTGTTAATATTATTTCAATGGCTATCTTTTTGGGGATTTTAAATCATCGTTTGCATGGCTTACCTTTATGGGAATGGAGTGGGATTTTACTGGGATTAATCGGATGTAGTCTAGTATCTGGATTTGCGAGCCTAGGAACGAGTTATCTTTGGAATCAATGGCTCGGATCGGGAAATTTTTTCTTGCTTTTAGGTCAACTGGGATTATGCACATTGATTGCTTTAGTCGTATTTTTCTTGTTGGCAATGCTGCTAAAATTAACTGAATTAGAGATGCTGAGTTCTCGCGTGCGTCAAAAATTATTCCGCCAAAAATAGCGATCGAGTATAACAATAAGCCAATAAAGATAATATTTACTTTATGGGTTTTTCACGATATAAAGAAGGGACACTTGCTCGTGTCCCTGATGATTGGAGTTATGAACTGATATTAGTGATGCAGGCCTTTTTTATAGGTTTGTTCATCGGTTTCAATCCGTCCACTTCCCCGCTCCTTGTTGAATTGTTGAATTTCCGTTTTATAGCAAGTGAATCGCCCGCTACCGCGATCGCATTGGGGTTCTGCATTTGCCGTACCATTCGAGGTAGAAAACTCAACGGTATTTTGCGTCGCCGCGATCGAATGGGTATCGATCGCATTCGCTTTTTGCAAAGGAAAAATAGCGACAAAGCTCAAAATGAGCAGTAAGGTAGTGTTGTTGAACATAATCTAACATCCGTGTCAGGTGCTATTACCTGATACGGATTTTCTTAGCGAGATCGGGATGAATTTCTAAATTTCTCGCTAAAGATTAGAAGCTTGGCTCTCGTGGAATGAATGAGGTGTAGAAAACTCGAAGATCGGGACGGTTTTCTCGCTATATTTCCTTATCGAGAGAGAATTTGTATGCCGAGAAGAGACCGAAAGAAATGTTAAATTAAGATTATATCCTCCGGAAAAAAACAATGAGCGTTTGCGTACAATTCTTACCCGATAATGTAACGATACAAGCCGAAGTGGGAGAACCCATACTCGAGGTGGCGGATCGAGCGGGAATTACTATTCCGACAGGATGCTTGATGGGATCTTGTCACGCTTGTGAAGTCGAGTTGGCAGATGGTACGGCAATCTGTGCCTGCATCAGCGCTATCCCTGCCGGAGAAAAAGAGTTAATACTCAATCTCTATTCCGATCCCTTATGGTAAAACGCGATCGCTGGATGAAAAAGAAGAAATTGAATAAAAGGACGCTACTGACAACGCCCTTACTGAAAAATATTAAATAATATTGCGATCGCTTTACTGTAAGCCCAACCAAGCTAATAAACCTTGACCTGTCAGCACTTCAATGAGAATGGCGAGAAAAAAACCGATCATGGCTGCACGACCGTTTAAGCGCTCTGCATAGTCATTGAAGCCGAATTTGGGTTCGATTAAATCCGGGGTGACGGTGGGTTCGGGGGTTTGAGGGGCTTCGGATTTGGGAGCTTCGGATTTGGGGGCTTCGGAAGTTGTCATTGCCAATCGTCCTTGGTGAGGAAATGTTTACAATTCTTTACTATTCTAAGACAGAATTCTCGATCGCGGTGAGATTTGGGCGCGATCGCAAAGAACGCATACAATAAAAGATGCTTAATTGAGATTGATGCCCTTTTGCAACCAAAATGACCATAGACGCAGCAGAATATCGTCGCAGGCGCGATCGCTTCATGGACAAGATCGGCAATGGCACCGCTATTTTTGGCAGTGCGCCCCTATCCGTCATGCACCACGATGTCGAATATCCTTTTCGCCAAGAAAGCGATTTTTTCTATTTAACTGGATTTGACGAACCGGGAGCAGTGGTTGTCTTAGCCCCGCATCACGAAAAACATCGATTTGTTCTTTTCGTCCAGCCCAAAGATCTGGAAAAAGAAACTTGGACGGGGTACCGCGTGGGCGTGGAAAAAGCCAAAGCAGAATATGGTGCAGATGAGGTTTTTCCGATTAACGAACTCAACGAAAAACTCCCGGAATATCTCAAAAATGCCGATCGCATTTATTATCATTTAGGACGAGATGAAGCTTTTAATAACAAGATAATTCGACATTGGAAAAGTTTCATTCGACAATATCCCAAACGAGGCAAAGGTCCCATTGCGATCGAAGATAGCAATCCAACTCTGCATCCTTTGCGCCAAATTAAAAGTGCCACCGAGATCGAACTTGTTCGCCAAGCCGCAAAAGTTGCTTCAGAAGCTCACAATCGCGCTCGAGAATTTGCGAAGCCAGGAGTTTATGAATATCAAATTCAAGCGGAAATTGAACATACTTTTGGCTCTTATGGCATGGATATTGCTTATCCTTCCATTGTGGCTTCCGGGGAAAATGCTTGTATTTTGCATTATATTGACAACAATCGTCAGGTTCAAAACAGCGATTTACTCTTAATAGATGCCGGTTGTTCTTATCATTATTATAACAGCGATATTACGCGCACATTTGCTGTTGGTACGCCTTTTAATAAAGAACAACAAATTATTTATGAATTGGTCTTGGAAGCACAACTGCAAGCAATTTCACAAGTTAAACCCGGGAATGATTATAAAACGATTCACGATACAGCAGTTTGTGTTTTAGTCGGAGGATTGCTCGATTTAGGATTATTAAAAGGAGATTTTGAGCAGATTATTGAAGAAGAAAAATACAAGCCTTTTTATATGCACCGCACGGGACATTGGTTGGGTTTAGACGTTCACGATGCGGGAATTTATCAACATGGAGAAGAGCAATCGGTGATACTTCAACCCGGACATATTCTCACTGTTGAACCCGGAATTTATATTTCTCCTCATATTAAACCCGCAGAAGAACAGCCAGAAATTCCCGATCGCTGGCGAGGAATTGGCATTCGGATTGAGGATGATGTTTTAGTCACAGAGAATGGCTGTGAAGTCTTAACTTCTGATGTGCCAAAATCTGTTGCAGAAATGCAAAAAATATGAGTTGTTGCTTCTCCTATTTATGAGCGATATTCAAAAACCAAAAACCAAAAACCAAAACTCTTTTAATTCTCCGCTTACCAAGGGAGGACACGAAGGAACAAATCAACAACCCACAACTAATATTATCGGCTTTGATTACTTGCGAGCGATCGGTTGTTTAATGGTTGTTATTGCTCATAGCGATGGTTTGAGAATCTTAGCAATTAACAAGACTATTTCTCAAGTTCTTCTTTTTTATTATACCAGTATTGGCTTGCTCGCGGTGCCGATATTTTTTCAAGTTTCTCTTTATTTATTCTATGTTAAAAGAAGGCAAACAGAGAATTATTTTTTTAAAAAAAGATTGCCAAAAATTTTACGTCTTTATCTTTTCTGGACGTGCTTATTTATGCTTGCCAAAATTGTCATTGGCGATCTCAATTTTTACGATCGCTTCGGGACATTTCCTCATATCCTAGGGACAATTATCACGGGAGGGAAAGGTTTATTCTATTTTTTCTTTTCTCTCTTGTTTATTAGTTTTTTAGCCGATCTGAGTGTCGCGATGGAAGAGAAATTTAAAATTCCTGTAAAACGATGGCTTTTCTATGAAAATATTGGGTTCATTTTAGCTTGTTTTTACTTAATCGCTATCTCTACAATTAGCCTCTTTCGTTACCAATATATTTGGACTGCTTATGATAATCCGCTTAATTTTCTGCCGTATATTTTTTCTGCCGATCTCATTTGCCAAAGAGTCTCTTATCTTTCTCAGCAGCAAAGATATAGTATCCAAAAAGAAATAAATCGAGTTGTTATTCCCTTAGCGATCGCCTTTATCGTTTGTGTTATTTTCGAGTGGAAATATTTCTATCGTCCCGATCTTTTCATTGATGGCATTATGCCTCTTTATGCTCGACCTTCTCTAGTATTTGGCTCGACAGCATTGGTTTATTTATTTATATTGCTCCCTTTAAAACCGATCTCTATTGTTCGCTTACTATCGAGTTGTTCTTTGGGAATCTACTGTTTTCATAAGTTCTTACCTAATTTTTTGGGTATAGGAGTAAATGCGATCGCAATGTCTCTATTTAACTACAACTTAAGCGAAAATATCGCTTTAATGAGTTCTATTTTATGTTTGAATTGGCTCTTGTTCTCGATTCTTTTAACAGTTCTTTTGAGAAAAATCAAGTTTTTTCGACAAGTTCTCTAAATTGCGATCGCTATTTCAAGAGAATATTCCCCTCAGCATCAATCGCGATCGGGGTATTAGGGAAATCGCTTTGAGTTAAGCGTTGCATCAATGCGATCGTGCGTTTTTCTGGGTCTGGAAAAGGAACGGCTTCTCCATTTAAACGCAGGGGAATGATATTTCCCTGCACAAATTTTCCGTCTTTATCCAATTGCACTTCTAGAATTAAAGAATAGCCCTTTTCTCCACTCGAACTTAAGGTGCGATAGCCGATAAAATTACCCAAAGAATAAGCAACCAGCCGTCCTTGATAAAGTTCGATTGCCCTCGGTACGTGGGGACCGTGACCTAAAATTAAATCTGCACCATTATTAATCATCGCACGGGAAAACTGTACCATATTACCCCGATTTTCATTATAAAATGTTTCCGTTTGATTTCTGACATGAAGCGCATTGCTTCCTTCTGCTCCAGCATGAACGGAAATAATAATAACATCGGCATTTATATCGGCTTGTTTCACTAATTCAGCAGCTTGTCCGAGATTGTTTAAGGAATTATGATAGCCTAAATAACTAAACCCAATCCAAGCGACTTTAATCCCATTCGCTTCTGTATAAACAATTTGCCCTTTCGCACCAACAGCTTTCATTCCTTCGGCTTGAATGTAGCGAATTGTATCGCGGAAACCTTGCTGTGTGAAATCATGGGAATGATTATTTGCAATACTGAGAACGTGAAATCCTGCCTCTTGTAAAATTCTCGCATGACTGGGAGGACTGCGAAAGGCATAAACTCGCCCGGATACCGGAACTTTGGCACTATTAGGATAGGTAGTAATCGTACTTTCAAAATTCCCAAAGAGGAAATCCGATCCCATCAAGAGAGATTGTACGTTATTAAATAAACTAGCAGGATTAGCAGGAAGTTGGTTGCTGGGAAAATTCGTGCCGAGAATTGTATCTCCAACAGCTTTAATTGTGACCGTTTCTGCTTCAGGAAAAATAAATTGAGGCGGCGGTGGCTGTGGGGGTTCGGATAAAGGTAAATTAATGTCTACTTGAGCGATCGCCGCGCTATTTCCCCAACTGAAAAAGGAAATAAAAATAAGAAAGAGTGCTTTTTTGCCAATTTCAAAAAGAGTGCGATCGCGATTAACTGAAATCATAAGAATCCGCAGTTATGTTAGTTTAATAGTTTATCATTTTTAGCGATCGCCAGGCAATTAATTTCGATTTTTCAGCCAATTTGATAAGTCTTCTAAACTTGAAAAATCCAAACTGGCTTCTATCAATTTATCTAAGTCCAAGAGAGGGCGTTGTGCGATCTCATCCTCAAGTTCGCTTGAGAGAGAGCCTAACCGTCTGAGAATCCGAAAAATCACTTTTAATTGTCCTTCTCTGCGTCCTGCTGCAAGTCCTTCTTGTCGAGCGAGAATAATAGAACCCCGTTGATCTTCAACAAACATGACTTGTTTGTCAATTCTCTCTAATTCTTTAACGCTTAAATTGGCTTGGTTGGCAATATTAAGTGCTTTCTCAACTTCGGGGATTTCACCGAGTACAGGAGGGATAAGTTTTAAAGAAGGCGCTTCCTTCATAAAAAATATCCATTTTTCGGTTAGGTTTTGGAGTTCTTCTAGTTTCTTCTTGAATTTGGGTAACTCGACAAAAATCATAGCCAAATCGCGATCGCGATAAGGAAAGCCTATTTCATCTTCTTGAAAACTGAACCGCGTAATCACTTTTTCAGTATTATTAAACAACTTAAAATCAGTTAATGTTAAAGCAATAACAGGTTTAAGATAAGAGTAACCTTGACCGGATTCTAATTGGTTGGTATAGGTTTTCGCCAAATTATAAACAATTCGCTTTTCAAAAGCTGCTACATTTAAAACCTGCATTTCAATAATTACCGTCGTTCCATCGACAAGAATGGCTTTAACATCCAAATAGCTATCTTTTAAATCAACATTACTACCGCCGGCATAGGGATCGAGAATATCTAAATCTTGGATATGAGATCGCCCTTCATAAACCAAAGCATTGAGGAAACTAATCAAGATATCTTTACTCTCGTTCGAGCCAAAGATTTTCTTAAAGGCAAAATCAGTCTTAGGACTAATAAATCTCATGGGGATGCGTTCGATTGAATATTAGGCGATCGCTGGTTATTCTACAATTGGTTTGTAGTTCTAGTTTAACAAAATTTGCGTATTTCCATGACTGTATTAGAACTGTATAGCGCTAAGGTTTGCCCCTTTGCCCATCGTACCCGCTTGACCTTATTGGAAAAAGGAATCGAATTCACCCTCAAAGAAATTGATCTGGCTAATAAACCCGCTAATTTCGCGCAAATCTCCCCTTATCTAAAAGTTCCCGTTCTCCTTTATGGAAGCGATCGCGTTTGGGAGTCAGCCATTATTAATGAATATCTTGAGGAGACCTTTCCCGATCCGCCTCTCTTGCCTCAGAAACCGGGGAGAAAAGCGATCGCGAGACTGTGGATCGATTTTGCCAATACGCGCTTAATTCCGGCATTTTACAAGTTATTGTTGGCACAGAATCCCGCCAAACAACAGCACTGGAAAGATGAACTCAAAGACTGCTTGCAGTTTATGGAACGAGAAGGAATCGGAAAACTGAGAAACAATGACAATTATTGGCTCGGAGAATTCTCTTTAGTAGATATCACTTTTTATCCGTGGTTCGAGCGGTGGATTGTTCTCCAAGAATATCGCGGGTTGCAATTTCCTTCAACTTGTCCTCAAATCGAGGGCTGGCGGCGGAAAATGGCAGAACGAGAAAGCGTTCAAGCGATCGCCAATCCCGATCGCCTCTATTTGCGAGATTATGAGAAATATGCGGACGGGACAGCAATGGGCATCACCGCGCAAGAAATGCGAGAAGATTAAAGATTATACTGAATGCGTGGCTAGGAGGAAAGAACAACCGTGACCTTTGAAGACATTATCGATAAAGGTGGAGTCGCCATCTGGCCGCTCTTATTTCTCTCGATTTTAGCGATGGGGGCAATTTTTGACCGTCTCTGGTTTTGGGGTCGTGTTCTCCTGCAAGAACGTCAAATTCTTTCCAGTGTTATGGAAGCGGCCTATCGAAACTGGGATGCGGCGGTGGAAATTGCCAAAGATTATCGCGATCATCCCATGG
The DNA here is from genome assembly GCF_059821285.1 of Spirulina sp. LEGE 11439. Taxonomy (NCBI): domain Bacteria; kingdom Bacillati; phylum Cyanobacteriota; class Cyanophyceae; order Spirulinales; family Spirulinaceae; genus Spirulina; species Spirulina sp. LEGE 11439. Next base: position 58,816 of record NZ_JCAMRX010000015.1, on the reverse strand, counting down.
GGCGTTTTCTCTACACCCCTTTACAATTAATGAATCCCGAACCCGATGTTTTTCATTTAGCGATGGAAGCCGCCGCCGATGATGAATTGGCTTTGATGCGGCGGGGTGACAAAATTCTTGAAGCTGTCATTGCGCTCGCACCTTTGTTGGGATTATTGGGAACGGTCTTGGGGTTGATTAATTCCTTGGGGGAAATTCGCATCAGCGATTTGGGAACGGCGGCAACGGCGGGAGTTACCCTCGGGATTGGCGAATCTCTAATTTCCACGGCGGCGGGATTGGTGGTCGCGATCGTGAGTTTGGCATTTTACCGCCTTTTTCAAGCCTTTTTATTCGGTCAGATTCGCGTGTTTCGTAAAGCAGGCAGCGATCTGGAAGTTCTTTATCGCCAAAGGTGGTTAGATGTGGAAACGCCTCCTTATACCATTGAAGCAACACCGAAAAAGTTTATTGAATAAGGTTATTTATGGCTCGCTTGCGTTCCCGCAGAGAGTAGCGCAATTGAAATAAGTCAAAGGGTTATTGCTTTTTGGATTCCGAACAACCAATAACCAATAACCAATAACTAATCACCCATAACTAACATGGCCAAAAAACGTCCCAGTCCCGCTCCCGTTCGAGTTCGTCCTCTGAAACTCTGGCAAGACGAGCGTTTTATGCAGGAAGTTCGTATCGAGATCGTTCCTCTCATTGATGTTATCTTCTGTATTTTGACCTTTTTTATTCTGGCGGCTGTCGATGTCTCGCGCCAACAAGCCATTAGTTTGGATTTGCCGAAAGCGACAACAGGAACGACACAAAGACGAGAAATTCTGTTAATTAGCTTGGATGAGTTCGGTCAAATTTATGTGGAACAGCAGCCGATGGCAACCAAAGGACAACTTTATCAAGCAGTTGAGAATTATATCCTCACTAAACCTGAAGGCTTAATGGTGCTATCTGTTTCTAAAGAAACTCGCTATGACGACTTCGTACAGGTTTTGGACATTCTGCGGGAAGTGGGAGGCGATCGCGTTGCTTTAGCGACTTTACCCAAAACGCGCGCGACTGACGAGGATTTACCCTCTTCTTTCCCTGCAGATATACCGGGAATTCCTTCCCTACCCGAACCTCTAGAGGAAGAAGAAACCGAATCTCTTACAGCACCTCTTCTAGAAGAAAATTAACTTTCGCGGGCAAGAGGAAAAGAAACTCGCACGATTGTGTAATGATGGGGAACGCTTTCAATACTTAATTGTCCGCCATGCAATCGAGCAATACGCTGAGCAATGGTTAAGCCCAAACCCGAGCCTTGCTGTTCGTACATTTTGCGCTCGAATTGCAAATATGCGCCAATTTTGTCAATCTGTTCTGGGGTCATGCCCCGGCCGTTGTCTCGTACCGATAAAATAAAGCGATCGCTGTGAATGGTTGTAGAAACGATAACAGGAGTACCGGGGGCAGAAAATTTAACGGCATTATCGATCAATTCTTCGATCAGTTTAGCCAGCAGTTCCAAGGAAATTTCGATCGCACCATCCTGTAAATCTAACTCCAAATCTGGTAGGCGGCCGAGTTTGAGGGTTTGTACTTTCGCCCGATCTGAGATCGTACCTTCGACTAAGGTGGCCGAACAATCTTGGAGGAAAGCAGAGCGATCGCGCAACGCCAATTCCAATTCTGCATAAAGGAGAAAATTCTGAATAGTTCGATACAAACGCTGGCCGGAATGATAAATCTGTTCGAGCATTTCGCGAATATCGGCTTGCTCCAATTCTTCCAAGTCACAGAGCAAAAGATCGGAAAATCCGAGAATACTATTGAGAGGAGTTCGCAATTCGTGAGGAAGGGCGCTGCGAATATTTTCTCGCAATTCATCTAATTCTTGTCGGGCCAAGCGAGCAAACACTTCTTGTCTTTTTAAACGCGTTTTGATTGCTCTCAATAATTCGTCGGCTGTAAAAGGCTTTGCGAGATAATCATCCGCCCCGAGTTCCATTCCTTTACGATTGCTTTCTTTATCAGTTAGTGCGGTCATAAAAATAAAAGGAATAGTTGCTGTTTTGGGATTCCTTCGCAACCGATCCAACACTTCATAACCATTTAGTCCGGGCATCATCACATCGCACAGAATCAGATCGGGACACTTTCGAGTTGCCAATTCGATGCCGGCTTCTCCATGTTCTGCATTCAGGATTTCATATTGTTCTAATCGGAGAATCGCCACAATCTTAGCGCGGATTGCTTTTTGATCGTCAATTATTAAAATCGTCGTCATGTTTTTCTCCCAATAGATGCCACGATCGTCAATAAACCAAGCCGTCTCGACTGTTGGGTATTGATGTCTTGCCTGTTATTTGCTCTAGATTCAATTCGGTTAAACAAAGAACTCTTATTTCATAGTGACAGCCATTTTGTGACTCGCTTCCCTTAATTATGGCTCAATTGTTTCCTTCGAGAAAAATACTGAGCTATTTCGCTGACATTTTGGCTGTAAAACTACTTGATTTTAACGATTTTCTACAAAAACAAGCAAGAGTATATATACGGGATTCAATTTTTGTGAACGTAAACATGCACGTTCTTGAGAGGATAATTTGGCCAGAGCATAGACGCGATCGCAAATCTTGAATATCTCCAAATCGAAGCGATCGCAAGAGTTACCTCTTGGAGGCGATCCGCGCTACTCTATAGAGTTAACCGGGCAGCAAGCCTCATGTACACTGTTTTTTGATTTTGTTAAGAATGCAATATTTTTATTTCGATTCTGAAGAAAACGATCGCAAATCTTTTGAACTACCCGGAGCAAAGCCTCACTATAATCCCGATCGCCCCGGACGAGTCGAACATATTTTCCTCGATTTGGCGGTTGACATATCTCAAAAATGTGTTAAGGGTATTTGTACGATAACCTTAAAACCCGTTCATCGAGGAATTCGTTCTTTAACCCTCGATGCGATGGATATGAAAATCGAATCGGTTAAAATTGGAGAAATTGCTCAAACCTTTGATTATGATGGCGAACGACTCAATATTGAATTAGTTGAACCAACAGGGGAAGCCGTCATAAAACTAGCGATCGCTTACCGTTTGGAAGAGCCGCAACGCGGTCTTTATTTTATTATTCCCGAAGATAAATCTCCGCAAGTTTGGACCCAAGGAGAAGATGAAGATTCTCGCTTCTGGTTTCCTTGTTTTGACTATCCCGGACAACTGGCCTCCTCAGAAATTCGCGTTCGCGTCCCTCAACCTTTAATGGCAATTTCTAATGGGGAGCTTGTCGCCACCGAAAATGTTGGCGAAGAAAGCATTTATCACTGGCAGCAAAAACACATTCATCCCTCCTATTTAATTACCCTTGCTGTGGGAGATTTTGCCGAAATCAAAGCTGAATGGAATGGCATTCCCGTCTTGTATTATATGGAAAAAGGTCGGGAAGAAGATGGCGATCGCAGTATGGGAAAAACGCCAAAAATGATGGAGTTTCTCTCTCAGAAATATGGTTATACTTATCCTTTTCCGAAATACGCACAAGTTTGCGTCGCTGACTTTATTTTTGGTGGCATGGAAAACACATCCACGACCTTATTAACCGATCGCTGTTTATTAGACGAACGAGCCGCTTTAGATAATGCTCGCACGGAAAGTTTAGTCGTTCACGAACTCGCGCATCAATGGTTTGGCGATTTGGTAGTGATTAAACATTGGTCTCATGCGTGGATTAAAGAAGGTGCAGCTTCTTATTCAGAGGTTCAATGGGTCGAACATGAATACGGCAGCGAAGAAGGAGCTTATTATTTATTAAAAGAAGCGAGAAGTTATTTAAGCGAAGATAAATCCCGCTATCGCCGCCCTATTGTGACCAATATTTATCGAGAAGCAATTGAGTTATACGATCGCCATTTATATGAAAAAGGTGCCTGCGTTTATCACATGATTCGCGGGATTTTGGGGGACGAACTTTTCGATCGCGCCGTGCACACTTTTATTCGTGATAATGCCCATAATACTGTAGAAACAATCGACTTGCTGCGAGCTATCGAAAAGGCAACGGGACGAAATTTAGCCTTTTTATTTGATGCTTATGTTTTTCGCGGTGGGCATCCCGATTTTAAAGTATCTTATAGTTGGGATCGGGAAAATAACTTAGCCAAAGTTACAGTTAAACAAACCCAAACTAAAAATGACTCTACCGGTAGCGATCGCAAATTATTCGATCTGAAAATCCCCATTGCTTTTGGTTATGTCGATGCACAAGAAAAGGTTTCGCAACAAACTATGACCGTGCGAGTTAATTTACTCGAACAAACATTCTATTTTCCTTTAGCAAAAAAACCTCAGTTTTTTAGTTTTGATGTCGGAAATTATTTTCTCAAAACTGTTGTTCTCGAATATCCTATTGCAGAACTCAAGGCACAATTACAATATGATGCCGATCCGATTTCACGAATTTATGCAGCAACAGCTTTGGCGAAAAAAGGCAGTTTAGAGGTTGTTAAAATCTTAGAAAAAGCCTTGAAATCAGATGGTTTTTGGGGAGTTCGCGTCGAAGTTGCCAAACAACTCGCAAAAGTCAAATTAAGCCAAGGAGAAGAAGCATTGCGATCGGGTTTGAGCGATCGCGATCCTCGAGTTCGCCGCGCAGTTATTGAGGCTTTAAGCCAATTTAAAACCGAAGAAAGCTATCGGGCGATCGAACAAATTGCAGCCCGTGGCGATGCCAGTTATTACACAGAAGCGGCTGCGTTGCGGAAGTTGGGGAGTATGGTTGCCGGAATATTGAAGGAGAAACAAGAGCCAGTTTTGGCTTTATACCAACAAGTGTTACAAGAGCGATCGGGTTGGAATGAAGTCGTGCGATCGGGGGCGATCGCGGGGTTGAGCCAGATGAAAACATCCCCAGAAGCGGCGGAAATTATTGCCGAATACACCAAACTCGGAACGCCACAAGCCTTGCGTTTGGCAGCTATCCGCGCCCTCGGTGCTGTTTCTGTCGGTCAGACTCCCGATCGCATCGAAGCGATCGCGGAACAATTAGAAGCGCTATCGGGAGAAACTTTCTTTCTCACTCAAGTTGCGGTTACGAATGCTTTGGGACAAATGCAAACATCGGCGGCGATCGCGATCCTCAACACTTTAGCCGGCCAAACGCCCGATGGTCGCGTCCGTCGCATGGCGGAGGAAGCCGTTAAAAAAGTCCAGAAAAATTTGGGATCGGATAAGGCTGTCAAACAATTACGAGAGGAATTTGAAAAGCTCAAAAAGGAAAATCGAGACCTGAAATCTCGTTTGGCTAAATTAGAAGCTAAGAATTAGAAAAAGGAGTATTGGCTGTGCCAATACTCCTTTTTTTCCTCACTCTAGAATTTGTAATTGTTTAGTTTAGAAAGATCGCGCCATTTAAAGGAACGCAAACTTTTATTACCTCTATACTTTATTCTCAGAAATTTTATGAGTATTGCTCCAGAATTTGGGCGAGTTTTTGCTGAAACTCGGCATATTTTTGCCAAGTGATAAAGGCGCTATAAATACATTGATTGTCGCGATCGCCTAAAAAAATATGGTGCAGTTGATTGAGAGGATTTTTCCAAGTTCGTAGGGTCATTCCTTCTGGTAAATTAACCGTCACTCGGGCGCGGTAAAAATCTCGCGGATGAGCGTCAAACACTCCCGGAATTTGTCTTAATTTCCCGATTAACTCAACTTCAAGGGTCGATTCTGGAGGAGAAGTGATGCTGGGATTTGACCAAAATGTTTGAATGAGAGGGACTAAACTGGGATGATTTTTAAGTTCGGGATGAGCGACAGGAATCGTAATAAATTGTACGCGATCGCATTGCGTTGTTCCCGTAACAATTGTCCCATCGCTGCCGCCATCAATATCTCCTGCGATCGCAAAAGTGGGAATTTCTGTTGCGATTTCTGCGACCATTTTGCGACGATTTTTGCTTAAATCTCGAGCAATTCCCAGTCCCATAAAAGACGCATCAAATAAGCGTCCTAAATCAGAGCCACCAATAGGAGAAGCCAGTAAAATTAAAGAATGAACCGTCGCTCGCCATTCGGGATGACGGTGCAGCAATTCTACCCAAATTAGCCCACCCATAGAATGACCGATAATGCGCCAAGGTGTATCGGGATAATTCTGTCGGGTAGCGATCGCAATCTTTTCAACAGTTTGAATGAGAGGTTCAATTCTCCACCATGTTTTAAACCAGCCCAAATTCGGCGCAATTACCCATTCTGAAGGGGCGAGAGATCGAGCTAAAGATTGAATTTTGCGATCGGTATCCGCCCAACCATGTTGAGCAAATAAGATAAACTCTGGTGTAGATAATTGCTCGCTGTTCATGGCTCTGTTTAGCTCCAATCTTGTTCTTCTTCGCCATTGCGAGTGCGTCGATAGATATTGCCTTGACTGTGAATCTCTCGAGAGCGGGCAAATAATTCTTCTTCGGTTAAACCCCAATCGTGTAAGATGCGATCGAGTTCCTTTTGTAGTTGTCTAGCTCCCGGAAAGTTATGATAGCGAATACGAAGACGAGCTAATTCAACGATATTACGATCGTCTTTCCCTTTTTTGATTTGTTCGATGACGATTGTATCTAATTTTTCTCGAGGATGTCTTTGATCTGAGTTTTTCATAGTTAGTACTAAGATGATTAAAAAAGAGCGGAATTTCATCAATTTTCATCGAGAAACTCTGGTAAGATTGGCTGCCAAAGTTTAACCTCTTTATCAAATCCTCCACTGGCGAGCATCCGACCATCCGGACTAAATGCTAAGGTTTCAATCCAGTCTGAATAGCCAACAAAAGTATTAATCATTTCTCCTGTTTCAATATCCCAGAGTCGCATTCCTTGCCGACTCCCACTGGCAAATAAAACCCCACTCGGATGCACGGCGATCGCATTAATATTTCCTCCATCTTCTAAAGTATTGAGTAATTGACCCGTCGCCGATCGCCAGAGTTTAATCGTGCGATCGCTGCTGCCAGAAATGAGAGTTTGACCATCGGGAGTAAAAGCTAAACTATTAATTGTGTCTTCGTGAGCCTCAATTTCGCTTAAAACTTCCCCAGTTCTTAAATTCCAGAATCTTAGAATTCCCTCTTGGGTACCACTGGCTAAAATATAGCCATTAGAGTGCATCGCTAAAGCCGTTACTAACTCAAAACGAATTAAGGTATAAAGAGGCTTCCTCGCCCGTACATTCCAGAGGCGAATACCATCCAAGCCACCACTAATTAACACTTGACTATCCGGTGTCACGGTGAGGGCAAGAATATTGTGTTCGTGTCCTAAAATCCAGCGTTCGTTTTGTCTTCTTCTCCGATTTTGCCATTCCCATAATGACACGCCGGCGACATCGCTACTGCTAGCAATAATTTCTCCGTCTGCCGCGATCGCGATCGCCGTGACCCGCCCATTTTGAATGCGATTTCGTCTGATTCTGCGTCCGGAATTGGGATTCCAAAGATAAATACTACCATCATTCTCGCTGCCGCCACTGGCTAAAATTTGACCATCTGAACTGAATGCTAAAGACATAATTGCCGCTTTATGACCGGTTAAAGCCCGCAAGAGGTTAACATTGCGCCATTGTTTGATAATCGGGTTTTCTTTAAGTGGAATGGTGTTAGGCTCAATAATTTCTAAATCGGGCGAAATCGCCTCAATTTCTGGTATAATTGAATCAGCAAGAACCAGTCTCGCTGCGGCAAAGGTCGAAAAGCATACAACCGATAAAAATAGAAAAATCTTCATGAAAATTTATAATTCGATCGGGAAAAATTGTTGAAAGACTGTAGTGTGTTATCTGGTCGTTAATAGCACTTACCGATCTATGTTTTTATTTTAATTAAAATTTCGTACATTGCCCAAATTGTCATTCCAGAAAGAGAATGACTCCCCTGAAATGTTCCTGTCGGGTTTAAAATCTCAGGAGTCCGAAATTGCAGACCGCGATCGTAGATTTGCTGCACGAGTATTTCTGCAATCTGCATGGCTTCTTCTTTCATACCCGTTCCTAATAAAGTTGTTGCCAAAGCAAAGCCGATCCCCACATTAATTTCTGGTACAAGGGAATTTTCTTCATTACCCGGATCGGATTTTCTCTCGCGAAATGAGAGGAAATAATTTTCGGAAAGTGTTTTTAATGAAGTTGGGAAATGAACGCGATCGCCAGCATTTGACAATCCCAATAATTGACCGTACAAAGACTCGCAAATGACCTCAGAATCATCTCCTGCTAAAACAGGTATTGCCTCGAACCAAGATTGATAAGTCCCGAGCAGATTTTCCATATCTTCAGGATAGTGCGGCGTTTGCAAATGAGGATTAGCGGAGGGATTTTCAAGGAGAATTATGCCGATCGCGATCGCAGCTTCTAATCCCAGCCGCCATAATTTTCTGTTTGTTTCCCGATCCTGTTTTTTCTCATAGGCAAAAGTAAACGCGATCGCCGACCAACACTCCCAGAGAAATTCGGTATCCGTCGCCCCGGTTAAAAGATAATCTCGATAGACTTGTAAAACAAAAATAGAGGCTAAATTGGGATTAAAGCTGCGATTAGAGTTGGTTTTAACCCAAGGATGTTCATGGGATGCGCCCAAGTCTCGAGGCATTTCCCCTGCAATTTTACGAATAGTTTCCCCTTCTCCATCTTCAACGGGAATAGCTCTCGCAAAGGCTTCTAATACTGCTTTTTCCAAACGGGGAAAGAGCTTTAATGTGGCAAAAGAACCATACAAACGTTGCCACAAACCCTCATAAAAACGAGAATCCAAGCTCTCCCAAATGGCAAATTGTCCTACAGGATCTGTTTCTGTGGCTGCCGTCCACAAAGTCCCGCCATCGGTTAATAAATAGAGCTCATTAAAGAGTGCCATTTTAAACCAGTTGGGAATATCTGCGCGATCGAGAGTGGGTTTTTGCCATGTTTCGATCTTCTCTTTCCAAATATCCCCATGTTTGAGGGCAGTGCGAACCACCGTCCAAGCATTTTTCCCTGTCCTGCCAAAAAAATCGCTGTGACGGCGAAAATAGGTGATATTTTCGGCAAATTCGGTCACGGGGAAATCCCAAGCAAGGATAAAAGGGATTTTGCGAGTTTTTCCGGGACGAATAGTGAAGCGAGAAGCCATGGCCGCGGCAATTTGCTCTCCGGGGGATGCGGGAGTTTCATTTTGTAGGTCTGGTAAACTGCCATCCATCGCGAAATAGTCCCACACCTCTCCCCCATCTCCTTCGGGGTTCCAGCGTGCCGTATAAAAGCCTTCGATCGCGGGATTAATAATACTCGCGATCGCTATTTGTCCTTCTCCTTCTTGCAATTCATCGTAGAGACGCACGCGGTTAAACAAACAACCAATGCGATGATGATCTTGTATCCACTGATTAAAATTTCCCGTACTTTCTCGCCATTTAGATTGATATTCGGAGAGAGGGCGATCGCCTCCGACTGGTGTTTTATTGGCATTGGCAAACCATCCCACGATATTTTGCCAAGTTAGCATAATACTCAGAGTGAGAGGGCGATCGGTGGGATTGTGTACCGTCCAGTCAAAAATTGCCACGGGATAGCTAGATTCTTGATAGCAGTCCGCCCAAACCGGAGAAAACTGCTCGCAAATAATCTCACTCTCAAAAATTCCCTCGTACTTAAACCAACTGCGAGGGTAAAGGGCGTGATAAGTGCCGCCTCCCTCGGGATACCACGCCCATCGGGAGAGGCTGCCATCTCGGGGGGGGTGGGTCGATAGGGCATAAACTTTGGGGGTTTCCCCTTCTATCTGTTCGTAAATGCTAAATTGACAGGCTGGCAAATGATGAAAAATATGTTCGCCCCCGTCGAGGTGCCAGAGATTAAAATTCCCGTTGTGCGATCGCCCGATACACCCTGCCCCCAAACCGCCGAGAGGCATTCCGTGCCATACCCCATCATCGTTGTTGCGGGCAGTGTAAGGACGATCCCAGCCGAGGCCGATGGGTCGCTGCCAAGCACAAGGGGGAATTTGGGGGCGAGGGATTGCAAATTTCATTGCTGAGAGGGTAAAAGATCGAGGAGTGCCAAATTATACAATTTAAAATTGTAGATGAGATTCGGGGATGAAAGTTAATTTATTTTCAACAACAACAGTTTAGCCGGTGGGATTTTGGGCATCGGAACTTACTCATCCCTACTATAAATTGATCGGGTTAACCCTAATGATTATGATGCCTTTGTCAGTCTAAAATAGATTAATCGTTCTCAAAATTTAATCGTTCTCAAAATCCCATCGCGACGGATACAACAATTATTTCCCAAAATCTCACGATCGCGAACATCATTCTGTGTAAATTTTGCCTCTCCCCTGTAAGATAGATGGTGAAATTTTCAGCAGAGATGAAGGATTGACGTGCAGTTTTTTGTTTACCATACCCCAGAATTAACCCCCACGGATTCCCTGCCCGACTGCGCGATCGCGATCGACGTGCTGCGAGCAACGACAACCATTGCGACCGCTTTAAATGCTGGGGCTGAAGCCGTGCAAGCCTTCAGCGATATTAATAGGTTAATGGCTGCCAGTGACGAATGGCCGGCAGAAAAGCGCCTGCGAGCAGGAGAAAGGGGAGGAAAACAAGTCGAAGGATGCGACATGGGCAATTCTCCTCTTTTTTGTACTCCAGAAACAGTTCAAGATAAGCGTTTATTTCTCACTACAACTAACGGAACACGAGCATTACAGAGGATTGAAAATTCTCCCATCGTTCTCACTGCCGCACAGGTAAACCGTCGTGCGGCGGTGGAATATTTACGCCAACAGCAGCCGGAAACCGTGTGGCTAGTAGGATCGGGATGGCAAGGCGATTATTCCCTCGAAGATACGGTTTGTGCCGGGGCGATCGCTCTACCATTTTATGAAGAGAATGCAGAGATTGTCGGCAATGATGAAGTATTGGGTGCGATCGCTCTTTACGATCGCTGGCAAGATCGATTAGTGGATTTATTCTGCCAAGCGAGTCATGGGAAACGATTATTGGGGCTGAATTTGCTCGCAGATATTGAATATTGCGCCCAGACTGATATCCTCGATATTCTCCCCATGCAAACTGAAAAAGGCACGATCAAAGCTCAAGCGAGTTGAGGAAAGAGTAAAGCGATCGCTTTTCTAACAACAATTAAAAATTGAGCGATCGCATCATTCTCTTTTGTTTAATTGCATGAAGATGTTTTTTAGGATTTATTGTTTTGCGTGCGATCGCCACCCATCATTAAACCAGAAATTATAATCAAAACGATCTGCCTCAATGATTTTAGTTTCTATCGCTTGACAAAGATTTTGAACTGTATCATTATCTACTCTTTTTAACTCGCTGAGCATCGTCAAAATTTTATCTTGAACAGTTTTTGGAATTGGCTCTCCTTTTTTTGCGATCGGTTCTAGATAAACAATCTTATCCGTAGCAAAATCATAAGTCATCTGTGATGAAATGATATCGTAAACCAAAGAACCGGCCAAAATATACAAGAGATTTAAAAATAGTTCTTGATTTGGACAATTTTCATCTAAAGCGAATTCTAGATAGAGATTTCGATGCTCAAAGTCAACGATACAGATTTCCCAATCTTGTTCAATATAATAGTCAGGATTATAAGCAAACTCTCTCAACTCTTCTCTAGATGGATTGATGTTATCATAAATTCGATCTAACATGAGTCGTAAAATGCCGATTTAAAAATGAAACTAATGCACCTCTCTCATGCAAAAGTTAAGGGTGCGTTACGCGCTCGCTAACGACACCCTACAGTTAAAAAATAGCGAGAAAACTCGTTTAGGAAGGAAGGGAAGCTTTTCCGATCGGACAAGCAACCGACGTTCCGCCTAAACCGCAATAACCACCGGGATTTTTAGCCAAATATTGTTGGTGATAATCCTCTGCGTAGTAGAATTCTGGTGCGCCGATAATTTCTGTGGTAATCTCTCCATACCCAGCTTTATTTAAAGCCTCTTGATACATTTTGCGAGAGGCTTCTGCCAGTTTTTTCTGTTCTTCGGAATACGTGTAAACACCAGAACGATATTGGGTACCTGCATCATTCCCTTGGCGCATTCCTTGAGTAGGATCGTGGCTTTCCCAAAAGACTTTGAGGATTTGTTCGTAACTAATAACTTGAGGATCGAAGACTACATAAACAACTTCATTGTGTCCCGTCCTTCCCGAACAAACTTCGTGATAAGTAGGATTGGGGGTATAACCCGCCGCATAACCCACGGCTGTTGTAAAAACCCCGTCTTGCTGCCAAAATTTGCGTTCTGCACCCCAGAAACAACCCAACCCAAACATCGCAGTTTCTAAACCTTCTGGGAAAGGAGATTTAAGGGGATTGCCATTCACAAAATGTTTATCGGGAACCGCCATGGATTGCGATCGCCCCGGTAATGCGTCTTCCCTTGAAGGCATTTCTGCTTTTTTGCCAAATAATCCGAGTAATGACATATTATTATTTGTTGTTGGTTATTGGTTATTTGTTGCTGGGTAACTCGTTATTCGTTGATTAGCTGCTTTTCAAAACCCATGCGCTGTTCGGCATTGTGGAGAAAATAGCCGCTAACCATTGCCGAAGCCAACAAGCGCCCTAATTGTTCTCGGTTCGTATTAATACTGACATCAAAATGCTCGCTCGGCAATCCTCCCAACAAGCCAATGATGTTACGTTCCATGATTTGTACGGCTTCTTGAGTTGGTTGGGAGAGACGAGAAGCCTGTTCCTGGTCTAATCCTTGGACGTATTGCCAAAGTATGTTTCTGTCTTGGGTAGAGCTATTGAAAAACTCTGGAGTTTGCGAGGATAAATCGTTCATTGTTAAAATAGGTAACTCTTCGATGTTTGCGGTTACTTATACTTTAGCCTCTTTTTTTAAGAACGTTTATACGTGAAACCGAACAAGCAATTAATAGCTGCCCATTCTCCAATCAAGAGAAATTTCCTTGGCTGAGATTGAGGAGAATCGGCTTGGTTTTGCGATTCCGTTTCCAGAATCCTGTCAGTAATCCTACTGCAAAAATGCAGGTGAAATAAAACAATTTGCTCAACTTTTGCGACTTGATTTTCAATCATCGCAGGAGGGGTAGCAATGAGTTCGCTTTTACTATTGTCTGCTGTGACTTCTGCACTCCAGTTCACGAAAAGTAAAGGTGAATTACCGACTCATCTTAACAACATTCGCACGGGCTGAGACGCAATTTCACCCTCTCGAATCGTGCGATCGCCTCCTAATATCCAACCGTTACCAAAGCCAATGCCTAACAAAATCGTCGCTAAAATGGCAAAATTTCGATTGACGATCGTTATTAATCTCATTACAGTTGCGGGACAGCGTTGGATTTTCACCAAACTTTCCCCCTTGCGTCTAATGGCTGCTTCCCATTAAAACCGAATTATTTGTTGACATATACATGAATCTTACAGCAAAAAGTCTATCGATAGATAGAAAATAAAACTCACTGAATCTGACAATTTTTTCCTTTTCTTGGTTAATTATCGATCGCTAATTTTTCGTTGATAACAGCTTGGTTGAGTTGGCGACCGATGAAAACGAGGCGGGTTTGACGGGTTTCTTCTGTTGACCAAGGGCGATCGTAGAAGGAATCAAAACGAGTTCCTACCCCTTGCAAGACCATTCGCATGGGTTTCTTGGGAACATTGACGAAGCCTTTGATACGATAGATTTCTTGTTCTTGTACTAATGTTTGTAGGGTTTCTGTGAGTGTTTTGGGGTCGAAGGCGCGATCGCAAATCACCTGAACGGAGTTAATCTCGTCGTCGTGGTCGTGTTCTTCTTCATGGTCATGGTGGCTGTGACGATTTTCCAGATCGTCTTCTACTGCGGCATTAAACCCTAATAAGACTTCGGCAGCAATTTCGCCATCCCGACAAGGTACAATTTTGACTCCTTCAGGAATTTCATCCCGCAGCCAGTTCTGCACTTTCGCTAAGGTGGTGGCATCAACGAGATCGGTTTTCGTCAATAACACCAAATCCGCACAAGCCAATTGATCCTCAAATAACTCTTCGATAGGGGTTTCGTGTTCGAGATTGGGATCGGCTTGTCGCTGTGCCTCTAAAGCCTCTAAATCTCCGACTAACGTTCCTGCAGCTAATGCCTGACAATCTACCACGGTAATCACGCCATCTACGGTTGCACCATTGCGGATTTCATGCCAGCGAAAGGCTTGTACGAGGGGTTTGGGCAAGGCAAGACCGGAGGTTTCCACGAGGATACAATCAATATTCTCCCGACGTTTGAGAAGTTCCTGCATGGTGGGATAAAATTCTTCTTGGACGGTGCAACAGAGACAGCCGTTAGTCAGTTCGACAATGTTGGCTTCGGGGGTCTCGTCTTCATCGCAGATTTGGCAAGACCGCAATAAGTCGCCATCAATGCCCACTTCACCAAATTCATTGACGAGAACGGCGATTCTGCGTCCTTGATTATTTTGCAATAAATTGCGAAGGAGGGTAGTTTTCCCGGCTCCGAGAAAGCCAGTAATAACGGTAACGGGTATTTTGTGCATGGCTTTACTCCCAGAAGGTTAAAGAGAAAAATAAGGCCGATCTGAATTAGAGATCGGCAAAGGCAATCAAGGCTTTTGCTACTTTATTCGAGTCGTTCCCAAACAAGTTATTGTCGAGGTTGAGAATTCTGGTAGGTTGTCCAGAAAGAGAAATTCTCGGTAACTTGTTGATTGGTATGAGATAATTTTACTTCTTCTGTTGCATCCCCTTCAAACAGGTCTTTGGCAAAAGGAGCAACAATTAGATCGGTTTCAGTTGAAAACTTGATGGGCTTTTTGAGGCGCTGAATTTCGCGAAATTCCCATCGATTGAAATAAGGCATTCCCCAAGCAGAATCATCTTTTTCGAGATAAGACTTGACCTCTGAAATGTAGACAAACCCGACAATTGAATTGTAAGTCAATTCCTCGCATTTAGGAACAGAAATCTCGAATTGTTTCTCAATCCAATCGCACCCTACTTCTTCGCAAGTAGAACCTGCACGAATCGCTGCCCATCCTAATTTTGGGGGGTAACTGGGTTGATATTCGGCATCCTTTCCCAACCAAGTTACAGCCCATGCCCAAGGTTGGGGAAAGTTAATGACAAGAGCCTCAAAATCTGGTACTTGAAAGAACATGAGAAAATCTCCCGATATTAAGTCTTTTTCATAAAGTAGCAGAAAAAAACCTTAACTTTTGTTTTCTTTTAAATCTATTTCAAGTGTTTGGATTCTACCAAGGAGGCTGAGTCTGACTCATACAAAAGCAGTTTCTGGAGTTTTCGGAACTTCCACCATGAAGCCGAAGACGCGATCGTTACAATGCAATTTTCGGTGCGTGGCTGTCAACCCAGAATGACGCTAGAGAGGAATGCTGCACCGATCCCAGAAATGGTAAATCCGGCAAAACGCAGGGCAAGATTGGGGTGTTCGGCAGCTTTTGTGAGGGCACGTTGGGCAATTTTAAAGGCGGCAAGGGCGATCGCTAGTTGAATGAGGGCAAATCCGGCTAAATAGGCGATTAAGGGGGTCATTTCTGCCCCGACGATCGCTTCTCCGTAAGCATAGCCGTGAAAAAGTCCGGCGATCGCGGCACTTCCAGAAAGCCAAGTTAAATTCGGACTTTCTTTAAGGGCAAGGAAGACACCAAACGCTAACACTGAGGCAGAAATTATCAATTCTGGGGCGGGAAGGTCGATCGCTAGGAGATGAACGACGGTTCCTCCTACGGTAGCGACAACAAAGGCAATGGGGAGAAAAATACCTTGTTTGCCTTTCAGGGCTGCCAATAAGCCGATCGCGACGACAAAGGCAAAATGATCGGGTCCGATGACCGGGTGCCCCATTCCCGATAAAATACCTTCAAAAAAATTGGCGGGAGTTTGGCCGCCAAATGGATGATGGGCGATCGCGGGTTGGGCGGCGAAGAGAAAGAGTGCGATCGCGCCAACTATTACCGAAATGCGCTGGATCTCGCGAGAATTCTTAACTTTTAATAAAATGTCTGCAAACACGATTTGTACCTCGCAAATACGTTATTTTTCTGTTGAGTTGCCTCGAGTCGGTGGGTATCCTGACTGAGAAACGAGGCTTGAAACGATGCTTTTCAAGACTTCGATTTCATCACAGTTGCGGGACAGCGCCAGATTTGCACTGGTCTTTCCCCTTCGCATCTGATGGCTGTTCCCCATCAAAACCAACTCAGAGTTATTAACATAGCACGTTGCGATCGCGACAAAATATTGAGAAATATATTTTTTCTCCCGCCATCCGTTCGATAGACAATTGAGCAGGAGTTTCTAAAATGGGAGATATGAGTTGGCAGATTTTAAAATGATTTTACGCAGTTTGTCTGCATTGGGGTTATGGGGCTTGGTTTTCGGTGCGATCGCGACTCCAGTATGGAGTTTGCCCGGTCAACGCACGGAAACGGTGGCCGCATGGATCGCCGGAAATCCAACGTTACAGCCTGTAGATAGCGACGGTTTGACGGTACGGCGCACCGATACGGCTGCCCAACGCTTCGAGTTTCGCGCCTCTGTTTTTCCACCGGGACGCATTAGTTTTTTGGCAAATCCGGGAATTATTCGCAGCGAAAATTTTTCTCTTTACGACTTAATTAATGGGGTTTCGATTCCGAGATTAGAAGAAGCTTTACGCGTTATTTATGGACTGGATATTTATACGGATTATCAAAATGCACAAATCCTGCGCGTTTATCCTTCTGCGGAAACTTTGGAGATGTCTCGGCGTTTAAATTTACCAGGATTGGGAGGAAGAGACGGGCAATTGCGCTTGGGAATTCGTTTTGCGTATTGGTTGGAATTAACGAAGAATGAAGATGGCAGTTCTCATAGCGGACAAATAACCATACTCTTGAAAGAAGATCTGCAAAAATTGGCGAATGAATTGAATCTATAAAATCATTAGCAATTCACGATAAAGAAAAACCCTTAACTATTACCTTGCAAAATTTGTTCGGCGGTTAAGTCAAGTTCTGGGAAGGTTGGGGTAATAATGCGATCGCTACCCGTAAATTCTTCTGAGTCGTACAATCCTTCTACCCAAGAACAAATAATCACTTGGGATTCGAGAGGATCGACTATCCAATATTCAGGAATATTTAAAACGCTATATTCAGCACGTTTAGCTCGGCGATCGGTGCTTTTTGTGGAAGGACTGACAATTTCAACGACTAAAAAAGGTGCGGGTTCATTAAATCTGATAATAGCTTCTCGATTTTGTAAACCTTGCCATTGTTCTCGAGGGATAATTGTAACATCGGGAATACGAAAGGTATCCCAGCGATCGCCTCGGGGGGATTGGATTCCAATCGCCATTTGTTTAGAGACCCAGTTGCGATCGAGTCGTCCAATTTCTTGACGGAATTGGAAATTCAACAAATCGGCGATTTCACCGTGTCGTCCGCTAGGAAGCGCCATTTTGACTAATTCTCCATTAACCAATTCATAACGATTGTCTGTTCCGTCGTCATAACTGAGATATTCTTCAAGAGTAAATCGTTGAGTCGTTACTATCATGGTTTTAAAAAAAACACAATGATCTTCATTGTAGTTTAAAAAGATGCGATCGCACAATATAGCTGGAAACCTTTTATAATAGATTAATACCTTCGGATTTTTTCGATATTTCGCCTTCACTACTGCCGACAGAGACGCAAACAAACAGTGTAAGCAACTAACAATGATGATTCAATATCCAATTACTCGCCAATCCGACCAAATTGATATTTATCACGGCATTGAAGTCAAAGATCCGTATCGCTGGTTAGAAGATTCTAATAGCGAAGAAACTCAAGCATGGATCGAAGCGCAAAATAAAGTAACCTTTGCTTATTTAGAAAATATTCCCAATCGCGACACAATCAAAAATCGCCTAACTCAACTTTGGAATTATGAGAAATATAGTGCTCCTTGGAAACAAGGCGATCGCTATTTTTTTTATAAAAATGATGGATTGCAAAACCAAAATGTTCTCTATACATTAAAAGGTTTAGAAGACGAGCCAGAAATTTTACTCGATCCCAATCAATTCTCTGAAGATGGCACGATCGCATTATCCGGTCTTTCCATTAGTGAAAATGGCAAGTTTGTCGCTTATAGTATCTCGCGATCGGGATCGGATTGGCAAGAATGGAAGGTCAAAAATATAGAAACAAAAGAAAACTTACCCGATTTTCTCAAATGGGTTAAATTTTCTGGTGCGTGGTGGACAAACGATTCTCAAGGATTCTTTTACAGTCGCTATGACGAACCGAATGAAAAAACAAAATTTGAGGATGTTAATTATTTCCAAAAACTCTACTACCATCGCCTCGGAACCGAACAATCCGAAGATATTCTGGTTTATCATCGTCCCGATCGCAAAGAATGGGGGTTTTACGGCCATGTCACGGATGATGGGGCATATTTAATTATTAATGTCCGCTTGGGAACCGATCCGCGCAAGTTGATTTTTTATAAAGATTTACGCGATCCAGAAGGACAAGTTATTGAACTGATTTCTGAATTTGAGGCGAATTATGGTTTTATTGATAATGAAGATTCACTTTTTTGGTTAAGTACCGATCTCGATGCCCCTCGAGGTCGTTTAATTGCGATCGATATTAATAATCCTGCCCAAGAGAATTGGCGAGAAATTATTCCAGAAAGTGAAGAATCTTTAAAAAATGTGGGTGTTTTGGGCGATCGTTTTATCGTTAACTATCTTCAAGATGCTCATACAATCATCAAGATTTTTACCCTTGATGGAACCTTTGTCAAGGAAGTTGCATTACCTGAAATTGGTTCTGCGGGAGGTTTTCTGGGTAAGCGTAATGATACAGAAACGTTTTATGCTTTTTCCAGTTTTACAACTCCAACAACAATTTTTCATTATAACATAGAAACCGGAAAAAGTACACTTTTTCGCCAACCAAAAGTTGACTTTAATCCCGATGAATATATCGTAGAACAGATTTTTTATACAAGCAAAGATGGCACAAAAATCCCCATGTTTGTTACTCATAAAAAAGGCATAAAACGAGATGACAAAAATCCAACTTACTTGTATGGTTATGGCGGTTTTAATGTTTTTCTGACTCCTATCTTTTCCGTTAAAAATCTGGTCTGGATGGAGATGGGAGGAATTTATGCGATGCCAAATTTGCGCGGAGGTGGCGAATACGGAAAAGAATGGCATCAAGCAGGAATGAAATTAAATAAACAAAATGTGTTTGATGACTTCATTGCTGCCGCAGAATGGTTAATTGAAAATCAATATACTACCCCAGAAAAACTCGCGATCGGTGGAGGAAGTAACGGCGGTTTATTAGTGGGTGCTTGCATGACTCAACGCCCGGATTTATTCGCAGCAGCATTACCTGCGGTTGGAGTCATGGATATGTTGCGCTTTCCTCAATTTACCATTGGTTGGGCATGGTGTTCGGATTATGGTTCGCCGGAAAATGAGGAGGAATTTAAGGCATTATATGCCTATTCTCCCCTGCATAATTTAACACCTGGAACAAATTATCCCGCCACTTTAATTACCACTGCCGATCGCGACGATCGCGTGGTTCCTGCTCATAGTTTTAAATTTGCCGCCGCTTTGCAAGCATCCCATGTCGGCGATCGCCCGGTTTTCATTCGCATCGAAACCAAAGCGGGACACGGTGCAGGAAAACCGACGACTAAAATCATTGAAGAAGTTAGCGATCGCTGGGCATTTTTAAAAGCGCTTTTGGGTTAAAAAATAGGCGATTCTTGTTTCGAGATGAAACTCAAAAGTTTTACCAAACCTTCTCTAAAAACGAGGAGGTTGTTTTTTTGTCCGAAATAAATTAAAGTGAATTTGCAGACGGAACTCACATTGCAGCAGGTCGAGCATTTGCCATTGGAAAAATTATTCTCTTGGGAACAATTACTTTGGTAGAGTTAAAATATCGATCGCGATGGTCAAACAAAAAACTCTAGGAAAAATATTATGTTTGGTTTAGGTTGGGCAGAAGTCATTATTATCATCGTGATTGGTCTGGCAATTTTTGGACCGAAAAAGATTCCTCAATTAGGTAGTGCATTAGGAAAAACCCTGCGCGGGTTTCAGGATGAAGTCAAGAAACCCAGCGATCGCGAAGAGGAATTAGAAGACGAATAGGAAAGAATGAAATGAATCGAACTTTTGTCACCTCTTCCCAAACTGGTGACTGGTGACTGGTGACTGGTGACTGGTGACTGGTGACTGATACTATCGCCGTCGCAATTTTTTTAAAGGAGTCAGATCGGCAGAACCAAAGTGAATACTACAAATGACGTGATATGCTTCCAAGAGTTTAATCAGCCACAGAGCCTCATTAGGAGGAAAGACTTCATAATTTTTGAAAAGAATGGCTAAACGTTTGTCAAATTCCGATCGCAGAGACGGACATAATAAAATGACTCTCAATAAAACATCGAGTATGCCATTAATTCCCAATCCTTCTATTGCCTCGATTAAGATGTAATGATCGGGTTGTTTGGCACTCTCTACGGTTAAAAAATTGAGTAGTTTTTTAGCCGTTCGCAACAATAATGATTCATTCATTTTTTGTGGGTTATAGCGATCGAGGAGTCCATCGAGATATTCTTTTAATTGAGGGTTGAATTGCTCGATCGCATAGTCGGAATCGAAGGCAACAACCAAATAAGCATAAAGATGTTCTTTAAAGTCTTGATAGGTCGGTAATTGATAGCTATGTTCCAAAAAACGTTCGGCGACATTGGGATGTCGGGAACGATCGAAAACTTTGCTGGAAAATTTGCTTAAGATTCTCCCCAATTCGCGATCGCTCAATAATGTCGGGTTTTTTTCCCGTTGCAGAATGCGCCCTGCCCCTTGAGATAGCTGTCTAGCGCGGGCAACTTGGGCCAAGCGAAGTTGATAATTGAGAAAACGGACGAGGCGAAATTCAAAATAATGTTCGCTTTTTTCTTGCCAATTTCGCAGGGTTTGCATTTGTTCGGAAGAACTTTCTTCATTAAGTAAATAGTGTTGGTACAAGAAAGGGTAGCGATGAATTAAACTCCCAATAGTCGGCGTTTCTTCAGATTGAGGACAAATAGCCTTCACAAAGTGCTTGAGTTGTTGGTACTTTTCGCTGCTTTCAACGAACTCCCGCACCAATTGGCGCAAGCGTCGGACTCCTCGTGCCTGTTTGAATCCGGGGGCAGGTAAATGCTCAAACAGTTCAATTATCTTGACGATCGCTAGACGATTTTTGGACTTCACGATCCAAGTGTCAATAAGAAGATAGCAACAACGATTGAGAAAATCGTAAAACTTGCTCTCCTCTCGTTTCGCGATCGCAATTTTTTCGAGGGCGGCTTGAACGCTAACATCACTGTAATCGTTAACATCAATAAACAGGTGACGAAAGCGCTTTAATATTTGTTCTGGGGAATCTTCTAGCAAACAAGCTGATAAATGCTCCAAAATATGATTCTCTAATGCCTTGAAGTCGATAGAAGGTCGATCCGATTTCAGAAGCATTTGTTCTAGTATCGGAAAGGCGGGGTTAGGGGCGGGGCGATCGCCGATTTCCATCGGTCTGACATCTTTAATCAACATCCCGAGAATGTTCGCTAATTGCGAGGTTTTAAAGAGAGTTCTCACGCGCCTGTAACTGTGAGCGTCACTTTGGAATTTGAGGATAGAAATTTCGTGTTCGGGGCGAATGGCCAATAATTGGAGGTGGCGATCGTCGGCAAGTTGTTTTAACCGTTGCATCATTCCTCGTCTTTGAGCATTAATTTCTTCAATCGTGAGTGGAGAAACTAATTCCCAAATCATTTGATGGCCTGTATCTTTCATGATTGACTACTTGGCGATCGTTTCTGATGCGATCGCTACCCCCTAACCCTGTCTTAACCGATAAAGATAGGATTTTCCCTTTTTTGTAGAAAAAATTATTATTTCGTTATTAGTTATAGGTTCTTCGCTAATTGCCACTCTTTTTATTCGCCAATAAAGGAAGTAGAGAAAGGAGCGTTAAAATCCCTAAAGCAATAAACAAGGGTAAATATTCACCGCGATCTAAGGCAGTTTTCCCCGTCACTCCCAACCATGTATAAGCGAGAGTGCCGGGGATAATACCAATAAATGTTCCCAAAGAATAAGTTTTTAGATCGATGGGAGTGAGTCCAAATAAAAAGTTAACAATATTGAAAGGTGAAATAGGAGCAAAACGGACTGCTAAAACAAAATGAAGGGGCATTTTTTCGACAGCTTCTTGAAAACATTTGAGGCGATGGTGCTGCTGAAACTTGTTTTTTGCCCAATTCCGCAAACAATAACGAGCCGCACAAAATGCCGCGATCGCGCCTAAAGTTGCCCCGAAAACCGACCAAATCGTTCCCCATATCAAGCCAAAAACTAAACCCCCCGTTACTGTCAAAATCGTTCCGGGGATGCCCAAAACCGTTAAAACGATATAAGCACCGATAAAAGCACAAACTGCCCATTCTTCGCAATGATGGAATGTAGCGAGCCAAAATTCGCGATCGAGAAGAATGGTTTTTAAGGGAGCGATCGCGCATAACAACAAGAAAATTCCCAAAAGAAAGAACCCAAACCGATAAACTTTACGGGTTGAGGAAGAACATAAAAATGGGAATCGGTGTCGCATAAATTGAAATTAATTTATATTTTTCAGTAGTGGATGCTCCGCTTAGTAATCCAGTTGCCTAAGTTTAAAGGTGACAGACAAGACACCTCAAATTTATCAATTTTCGCTACCATCCGCCGCCAATTGAGAGGATGAATCCGTTTTTTCTACCAATTGTTCGTCAAGGGCTTTCTTGGCAATTTTGGTGACAAAAATTGTCACCGCAGCCGTTGCAATAAAACCGACAATGCGAATAATCCATGTTATCGTACTATTCCCTTCACCACCTCCGGCTCCTAAAGTTGCTAAATCTCCAGCTAGAGAACCGAGATAAACATACATTACCGTACCCGGCATCATGCCAATCCAAGAAGCGATAACATAGTCTTTTAAAGAAACTTGCGTCACGCCAAAAGCGTAATTTAAAAAGACAAAAGGAAAAATAGGAGAAAGTCGAGTCAGTCCAACAATTTTCCAACCTTCTTGGGCAACGGCTTTATCGATCGCTTTAAATTTTGGTTGGCTTTCAATCTGTTTGGAGACCCAGCCCCGGAGAAAATAGCGTCCGATAAGAAAGGAAACTGTTGCAGCTAAAGTTGAGGCAACGGAGACATAAATTGACCCTTGTACGACTCCAAAAATAACCCCTGCACCCAAGGTTAAAACTGCCCCAGAAATTAAAGCTGCCGAAGCCGCAATATAGATACCAGCAAAAACAATTGGACCCCATATCCCGAGACCGTCAATCCAAGTTAATGTATTTTGCAAAACGGTATTGATATAGTCTGTAATGCCTAAAACCTTAGCTACCACAATTAAACCTGCTACGACGACTGCGATCGCGATAAATTTGAAAATTGATTTGAATTTGTTGCTTTTCTGGGCTTCAACCATTTTGAGAATGCTCCGAATAACTGTACAAAATTTGTGTGATTTGTCGGGCAAACATTCCCCAACTCAATTGCGGTGAATTGATAACTGGTAACTGATTTAAACCAAAGCACCACCGCAACTAGAACCGCATCCTGCCGTACAACCGTAACAATATTTTGCAGTTTGTACGTTCCGAATTATATCTAAACTATTCAATTCGAGTAATTTCGCGACAGTAAATGTTTCTCCATTGGGCATTTTTGCCGGTAATCCTTCCATCTGATTAAAATCGCAGTCATAAATATTTCCTAAATAATCAATTGAGAGTTCGTTTAAACACATTAGGCTCTCAAGAGTATTCGCATTATAGTGATTTTCTAAAAATTTAACATAAGAATGCAGAATTCCTTGACGTTGTAAATATTGTTTTGTGCGACCGACAGGTAAATTGGTAATGGTGAATAAATGATTGAAACGAACGCCGAAATGTTCATCTAAATATACCTTGTAATCCTTTTCTAACTTTTGTTGATCGGGTGTTAAGGAAAACTCCTCATTTTTTGGTAACGTGGGATTATAAACCAGATCGAGGATGAGTTCGGGATTGGTTCCATAGCCTAATTGGTTTAAGTGTTTGATTGCATGAATTGAACTATTATAAACTCCTGCTCCTCGCTGGCGATCGACATTGGCTTCTAGATAACAGGGAAGCGAGGCAATAATTCTTAGTTTGTGCTTGGCAAAATATGCGGGCAAATCCTCAAAACCGGGTTCAAAAAAGATGGTTAAATTAGAACGAACAATAACTTCTTTTCCTTGTTTTCTGGCAGCTTCAACAATGGGTTTAAAACCATAGTTCATTTCCGGCGCACCTCCAGTTAAATCAACTGTTTGGATTTGCTCAAAGCGTTGGATCGTTTCGATAAGTTGGTCGCAAACTTCTGGGGATAATTCTTCTGTTCGCTTGGGACCGGCTTCGACATGACAATGAGTGCAAGCTAAATTGCACCGCCGTCCTAAATTAATTTGTAAAACTGTAATTTGTTGCTTGTTGAGTGGGGCGTTAATTTTTTGCGAGAAAGGGGTAATTCGAGCGTTCGATTGTTTGGTTTGCAGAGGGGATGTTACCATAATTGAATTGTTCTGAAAAATAAAATTTGGATAAACTATAGCACGGATAGCGAGGATGAGATATCGCGGAGTTGCGCTTTCTAACTTGAATTCCATTCAATCGGATCTAACTGAAATTTCCCTGAGATTGAACTGGATAGATGCAGAGAATATTTTTCGCTCAACAATGATATTGATTTGCCTGTAGAGAGGCTCGATCGCTTTCTTCCAAAATTTAGCCACACCAAGATCCGTAGAATGTCGGTTGACGAAAAAAACGATCGCGATCGCATAAAAACTTGTAAAACTTTCCCTATCCTTAAAGATCCCTTGTTATCATAGAGTCAACTTGATTGATAAATCTACCATAGGAGTCTAGGAAATGCTTCGCCGCTTATTTCTCATTCCTGCTTTAGCGATCGCAGGGATTTGTACCTTAACATCGAGTGTCAAAGCACAAACCGTTAACTTTTCTGGAATTGTTCCCGATTCTTGTACTTGGGGAGTTGCTACAGATGGGCAGTTACAATATAATCCGGCTACTCCCAATCTTTTAACGAGTGATGGACTACCTCCATTTCCTGCAACAATTGAAATCACTTGTCCAAGTGGAGGAACTGTTACTGTTGCGGATCCCGTTCCAGGAGTAGTTCAAGTGCCAACAAATAACAGAGCTTGGGTGATTGGTGCCACTGGAACGATCAACTCGCCAACCGGTGGAGGAGGAACTTTAACAATTGATGATTCACCCATTGCGGAGGTTCTCGATGTTCACATGGAAGCAATTAGCGTACCAGCAACTCTTGCCCCCGGACCATACTCCTATACAGTAACACTAACAGCAGCACCTTAGTTTCTTAGTGAAAACAACTCGAGCAATGGTTTATATCCCAAAAAAGCAAACATTAGTGCGATATCTAGGTGGATTTCTTCTCGGTTTATCCGCTTGGTTGGGAAATAGCCTTGCTCTCGCTCAGTTAGGTGTCTCCCCCATCGTCCTCGAAATTCAAGCGCGTCGCGGGCAAAGTCAGGGGTTTATTAGCGTCTACAATAATGGGGATGAGCCGTATCGCGCTCGGGTTTATACACAACCCTTTACTTACGATCGCGATCGCGGCTTCCAAGCTCTCCCCACCACTCCTCTCGATTTAAGTCCTTACTTACAATTTACCCCTCGGGAGTTAGTCGTTCAACCCGGACAAAATCGCCGAGTACGCTTGATCGGTCGTTTTCCTCCCAGTTTAACCGAAGGAGAGTATCGCACGGCTTTAATTGTCGAAGGATTAGATCCTCTTACCCTCGTTGATGAAGCGGGAAATACAGTTAAAATCGTGCAGCAAGTTGCCGTGACGGTTTTTGTGCGAAATGGCGAGTTAGAAGCCGAATTAGTCGCCGATCGCGCAACATGGAATTCTCAAACTCAACAGATTACCATTTTGGTGCAGAATGTAGGAGGAGCATCGGCAAGACCGGGAATTGAGTGGCGTTTGTTGCAAGCAGACACGGAAATCGATCGCGGCAAAGTTTCACCAGAAATTGTGTTAGCCGAAAGCGATCGCAATTTGATGATTACCTATCCCGAAGGCGCAGAAATTCCACCCCCGGGAACCTATCAGCTTCAGGGTGAATTGATTTGGCACGAAGATAATTATCGTCAACAGAAAACAGAATCTTTTCAGGTTGAATTTATCATCGAATAATTTATTATTGGTTGTTGGTTATTTGTTGTTGGGGAGAACTGAATTTTGCGTGCCAGCATCAGATCTATTGTGCTATGTGGTTTAACGATCGCTTTAACAGGAGGAAAAGCGAGATCTGCATTTTCTCAAATTTCTCTAGAAACTTCCCCCAACACGCTTCTCGATAAAAATAAACCTGCAATAGATGCGATCGCAGAGCAGGGAAATTTACCACAAATTCCCATTTCCCCCTCTTCCTTACTAGACAAAGATAAGCCCAATGCAGAGACCCCTTTTTTAGAAGAAAATAAGATCCCTTCCTTTCCCATTAATTCTAGTTTTAGTACCATTATTGTCGGCATTGATATCAATCGTAGAGCCGCGATCGCAGGAACTTTAGTTAGAGGTCAAGAAGATGGGACACAAGCGATTAATTTATCCCATTGGTTGATTCCTTTTGATGTCGTGCGCGAGGCATTAAATTTGGAAATTACGCCCTTAGAAACAGGAATTTTAGAAGTGCGATCGCGTTACTTTGTGACTCAGATCGATCGCGATCGCTTGCAACAAGATTCAGAATTAGGACAAGTCTTTTCTGTGGCTCAAATTGAAGAACTTTTCGGCATTTCCGTAGAATTTGACCTCGAAAACTACGCCCTGAATTTTCAAACCCCCCGCATCACGCCAGATTTTCGCATCGGAATTGAACCCCCTCCCGTAGAAATAGAAGGACTCGACAAAATTAAACCCGATGACTTTACCTTATCTGCGATCGAACAGCGCATCGATACGGCGGGAGTGCGAGGAAACTCCAGTAACACCCGAGGGGATCTCGCGATCGTCGGCACTGTAGCGAGAGGGAGCTACTTTTTTCGCCTCAATCAAAATAACTTAAGCGATTCGCGAACATGGAGTCTCACAGAAGGACAATACTTGCGGCAAAGCGATCGCGCCGATTACGTTTTAGGGTCTCAAGCGACCTTTTGGAATAGTGGCGAACGAGGGGATTTTGTCGGCTTTACCACTATTCAACGGCAAGGATTTAACCCACCGACTTATCCTCGCCGAGGAGGATTCAATCCCGAGGAACGATTGCGAGGACAACAAATCGGGCGCACCATCGTTGGACGGGCAGATCCGGGAACTTTAGTGCAGCTCGTAGTCGGATCGAGTAACTTAATCGATGAAGTTTTGGTAGATTCTTCGGGAATTTATCGCTTTGAAGAGATTCCCGTCGGGCAAAATTCCTTTTATCGCGGGGGATATCGTCTGTTTCTCTATCCCGAAGGACGACTTTCCGCACAGCCAGAAGTGCGATCGCCGACTTTTGCCAATGTTGCGGGACAATTAGAAGCGGGAACTTCCGCAACGATCGCTTCTGTGGGAGCTCGACGGGTAACGGGTACGCAGGAGAATGGGATTTTAGGAAAATTCGAGAATATTGCCGTCGGAGTGGGACAAAGATGGGGAATTAGCGAAAATTTTACCTTTGGTGTGGGGGCTGTCGTTGACAATGACTTTCGCGGTTTAGGGGAAATCTTTTTCAGTCCGACGGGGATGAACTTTCAACTCGGGGCGAGTATTTTGACCCCCGATCGCAACGAAACTTGGGATATTAATGCCGATGTTTACTTTCGTCCTTTCCCAGAATTATTAGCACGATTTAATAGCGATCGCTTTTCTCGTCGTCTCAATGTAGATTGGCAGATTTTACCCACTGTTTCCCTTTTGGGAATTTATGACAATATTAATGGTTTAGCAGGAGGGATTCAAACCGTTTCCGGAGGGAATAATTATTTGAGTTTTGTTCGCGCCATCTTAGACGAAGAAAGTAATTTACGCTGGAATATAATCCAGCGCTTGGGAGTATTAGAATTTACTCAGCAAGGGACTGAAATTGGCTCAACTTCGCAACTGGATTTTAATCTTTCTGGCAATCCTGTTTTTGATTGGGGACATTCTTTTTTAGTAGGCTATGAAACCCGCAATTTACAGGGTAATAACGAGTTAGCAACTCTAGCATGGCGCTATCGTTCCCCAGAAAGGGCGCGGGATGGGCGTTATCTTTATGAAGTCGAGGTAGGTTACGGGTTTGGCTCTTTGGGATCGGGATGGGTGGCGACGGCTCAAACCACTGTCATTCCGGGGTTTTTAGTGCGGGCAATTTATCAGGGAATTTCCGTCACCAGCGATCGCGACTCCTACCGCTTGGAACTTCTCTCCAGCGTCAATTTACACCCAAGGCTGGCAGAAGGCGATCGCCGTTCGGATTTATTGAGAACCCAAGGAGGGCTTGCTATTTTACCCTTTTTTGATGAGAATAGTAATGGTAAAAAAGGAGCAAGAGAAACCTTTTTTTCCAAAGGAACAGAATATCTTTTAATTCTCAACAATCAACCGATTTCAACTTTTCGTCCCACTATTGAAAATCAACAAGTTCTCTTGCGCCTTCCTCCCGGAATCTATCGACTCGACTTGGATCCGGCAGGTTATCCTATTGATTGGCAGCCCTTAGAATCGGCTTATGCGATCGAGGTTGTGGAGGGGAGTTATACACCCCTTTATGTGCCTTTTGTGCCTGCTTATAGTTTATCGGGTGTGGTGACAGATGATGAGGGAAATCCTATATCAGGGGCAACAGTAGAGGCATATAATTCAGCGAATGGCGATCGCGGTTTTTCTGTCACAAATACCGCCGGCGTTTATTATATTGAAGGTTTACAAGAGGGAGTTTATCAATTAAAGGTTAATACTCGGGCGGCACGACCCGAAGAAATTATTTTTGAGTCAGCATCAGAGCGTTTTCAAGAGTTAAATTTAGCGATCGAGTGACAATAATTCACTATCAATTCTATTATTGGGCTGGAGTCTCTTTTTTTACTGGTCTGCGATCGCATTCCTGCAAAATTTCTCTATATTGTTGGGCGATTGCCTTGACGCAAACAATCGCGGGAATTCGGAGTTGCGAACGATATATAGAGATTTTTGTTTTAATTGACCGAGCAGATTTGTAGTTTCAATTGGAAGTTTTGCCATTTTGAGAGCGATCGCGTTTATCTGGTCAAATTATACGATCGCACCTCCTCGATCCGCTCTACCTCCAAATCGAGCAGCGCATCCGTTACCGTAAAATCATCCCACCATTGGGCATATTCCTCGCAAACCGAATCTAAATAAGTCGTCCAATCTGTCATCTTTGGCGCATATTGTCACTAAAACCATGTTAATACGTCCGATTCTGTCTGGTTGTAGAAAGAAGCGATCGCACGAATGAGATAAACTTCTCTCAATTTGAGATA
Organism: Spirulina sp. LEGE 11439; assembly: GCF_059821285.1. Classification (NCBI taxonomy): domain Bacteria; kingdom Bacillati; phylum Cyanobacteriota; class Cyanophyceae; order Spirulinales; family Spirulinaceae; genus Spirulina; species Spirulina sp. LEGE 11439. Next base: position 29,194 of record NZ_JCAMRX010000015.1, on the reverse strand, counting down.
AAGCTAAAGAGGAGAACTGGTTTTGCTCTCCTCATACCGATTTACGCGCACCCCGATCGCACCAAATCTAGCGGCGATTGCCACCCCCGCGACCTCCACGTTGAGGCGGCTCCATTTCTGCGAGTTGAGCGCGTTGTGCTGGGGTGAGAACTTCGCGAATTTGCAGCATGGTCTCAAAGCGGCGATCGCTTTTTTGGTCGCGCAAATTTTCCATGACTTGATGTTGTTGGCGTAACTCGCTTTCTGAAGCATTACTGCTCATTAAAGAGCGCATTTGTTCTCGCGCATTTTGCATTTGTTCCCGCAATCCTTCAGAATTGGCTTTAGCTTGTTCGCGAATGGCTTGAATTTGTTGCTTTTGATCTTCGCTGAGGTCGAGTTGTTCTAACATCCGCATTCCGCGATCGCCGCGACCGCGACCGCCGCGATCGCCATTCGGTGATTCTTGAGCGATCGCTGGAGCATCGAATTGAGAGTACAACGCATCTGCACCCACCAAAGCAACAGCACCACCAAGGGTCAAAACGAGAGGAGAAGCAGCGAGGAGAAAGAATTTAGGAAGTTTCATCATTGAAGTGGCTCCGAATACCTTGATTTTGTTTACGCTTCTATCCTAAAAAAAATCCCTTCCTTTCAACCTCGATCCAAGGACTCGAGTTCTCTATGACTCGAGGGTGAAGTTTTTCTGTGACTTTTGACCCGAGTGGCAAGGTGCGATCGCCCGTAGATGAACGAAACAAAATCGTGCAATGTTAAGATACGGTTCGCTTTGGTAAATTTACTCTTTGCTGCTTAGCAACCGGATGGCCGATGTTGCGATGAAAAAAAACGCAACCCCAAAGCAACCAAAAGCACCGAAATAAAGAACATTAAGAAAAGTCTTGAGTTCGGGAGTATATTCTATTGCTTGAGAAGAACATCCCGACCCAACCAAATTCATTGGACTAATGAGAATCATAATCCCAATGAGAAAACAACCTCCGCAGAGGATTAAGGCAATACCACCGCTTAAAAGAATTGCATTCTGCCAGACTTTTCCAGTTGTCATCTTGGTTATTAATTATCGGTATTTTTAAATGAAAAATGAACTTTGGCGCGATCGCTCTTTTCGTCTCTTACTTTACCTCGAATGGATTCTCTTGGGGGTTGCTCTCATTGCCACTCTTTCCCCCCAAGGTTTGCCACCTCCTCATCGTTTTCCCGTACACCCTCCGCGTTGGCGATCGCGACCATTCCCCACCGGCGCGATCGGCTGTATTGGCTTATTAGGGTTATTGGGATTGCGTTTGCCTATGCGATCGCGGTTGCAACAAGTTCTTTACACAGCTTTAGGGTTTGGGTTATGTTGGCTGGCCGTATTTCTTGGCGGTCGTCGAGAATCTCTCTTTTTTGCCCTCTTATTAATTGTCGTTATTCGCGCCTGCATTCTCTTCCCTTGGCCTGGACGCTTAATGGTTGCCTTTTGCGCTTACGGATTCTTTCTCCTGCGCCTCATGTTGAGAATTTATCTGGCTATTCAACGCCACAATACCATCAGACCGGGAGAAATCGCCTCGGAATGGTTGCGAATTGCTTTCGGTTTTGCCATTAATTCTGCCTTACTTTTTGGTCTGGTTTTGGCCTTTGTTTTATTATTAGTGGGAGCATTACTTTCCGAACGTCAAAGCCGCCAAGCCTTAACCCAAGCGCACGATCGCCTCCGCAAATATGCCCTGCTGATTGAAAATCAAGCCACATTGCAAGAAAGAACCCGCATCGCCCGAGAAATGCACGATTCTGTCGGTCATTCTCTCACCGCCCAAAGCATCCAACTCGAAAACGCCTCTGTCTATTTTGCCCAAAATCCGGATAAATCTCGCTATCATCTCAAAGAAGCGCAACGTTTGGGTAAAGAAGCCCTCAAAGACGTGCGCCAGTCTGTGGCCAGTTTGAGAAACCCGCCGTTACAAGGGCGATCGCTTAATTTAGCGTTAAAAAAATTACTACAAGAATTCCAACAAACTACTCAAATCAAAGTAACCTCACAAATTCGCCTGCAAGACTCCCTCAACTCAGATATTCAAACCGTTCTCTATCGCGTCGTTCAAGAAGCCCTCACTAATATTACCAAACACAGCCAAGCCGATCGGGTAGATTTGGCGATCGCTTCGAGTCTCACGGGAATAGATTTGGAGATTCAAGACAATGGCAAAGGCTTTGCGCCACAAGAAAATACGACAGGCTTTGGTTTACAAGGAATGCGAGAACGAGTAGAAGCCTTGGGGGGAAATTTTTCTCTCCAGTCTCAACCCGGTTTGGGTTGTCAAATTCACATTGTTATTCCTGCACTGGTTTAAAGCACTTTACCGATTAACAAATTGTTTTAAAATCTCCCAAGGGGAACGATCCCAGCGATCGCAATGGTCGTAAATGAGTGCTTTTTCTGTTAGTTTATAGGTTGAAGTACCATTAAAAAACACCTTGGCTTGCCACGGTATGCGCAATCTTCCCCTCACCGTCCAATCAACGAGAATACAGTTTTTTTGAGTAGTTTTAATCTCATGGACATCAAAATAAATCTCGCTAAAAAATAGTCCGGCATGAAAGCGTAATGTCCAAAAAATAATGCGATAGTTGAATTTTCCTTTAAATTGATTGACGGGATCGCGAAATTCTATATCTGAGGTATAAATATCATAGGAAATATCTTGCTCGAATAGAGTTGGTAAATCGTGATGGAGGATTTTAATAACACGTTCGATTTGGCGATCGTATTCTTCTGAAGTCATTTCAGTTATCAGTTATCAGTTATCAGTATTGTAAATCAAAATTTGAGGGCTATTTTTCTGGATTAAGTAAATCTTCTAGAGAAGGATAGAGAATTTTTTCGATCGCTTCAGGTTCGAGATCGCAAAGAGGAGAAAATGACTCTACCTTACCACTGAACAATCTTTGCAAACTTTGTACCAATAACGGGAATGCTAATAATGCGATCGCGCCACAAACCAACAAACTCACAACACCATCCGCCCAAAACCAATGCAGCCACATGACGGCGATCGCGGCCAAAATTACCCCGACAGATGAAACAACATCGGCAACAACGTGAAAAAAGGCACTTTTAAGATTGAGATCGCCACAACTACAGCGATACAAACTTATCGCATTAATCCCATTTACCATCAGTCCGAGAATTGCTAATAATAACATGGGTAATCCGTGAACTTCTGGGTGAGGGGAACTGAGGCGAAGAATTGCTTCCCACCCCACCCAAATTGCCACCCCCAATAAACTTAAACCGTTAACTAAGGCTGCGATCGCTTCAATTTTAGAAGGAACTCGGGCAATGAGCGATCGCGATCCCCGTTCCTCAAAATGAGAAGTTAACCAAGTTGCTGTTAAAGTAATTCCCAAGGCTGCAATATCGGAAAAAACATGACCTGCATCCGCCACCAACGATAAACTATGACTGAATGTAGCTGCCAATAATTCCGCCACAAAAAAGCAACTTAAAAGGAGCAAGGCTAACTGTACAAGTTTAGTTTTCGATCGCATTTCACTCAGTAATTGTTTCTTGTTCACTGATAACTGATAACTGATAACTGATAACTGATAACTGTTCACTGTCTCTGTCCCGTAACAATATAAGCGACGCGCTGACCGATATTAGTGGCATGATCGGCCATGCGTTCCAAATGGCGAATTGCCAAGACCATTAATAAAATGGGTTCTACAGATCCCTTAATATCTTTTGCTTCTGCAAGAGTTTGATAAAGGCGATCGTAAGCATCGTCAACGAGGTCATCCATCACTTTAATTCGCCGTCCAGCCTTGGCATCCAATTCAGTTAAGGCGACTAAACTGGTGGCTAACATAATTTGAGCATTACGAGACATTTCCTCAATTTCTGGCAAGCAAGGATGAGGAGAATAGGTCGCTAATTTCATGGCTAATTCTGCCAAATCTTGAGCATAATCGCCAATTCGTTCTAAGTCTCGCACGAGGTGCATAAAAGCATTTAATAAGCGTAAATCTAAAGCTACGGGACGCTGCAAAGTAATGAGCTTTGCACAGTCGAGTTCAATTTGACGATAATAGGTATCGATTTGTTTCTCGATCGCATCGATTTGCGCGATCGCATCTAAATCCCGAGCAAATAAGGCTTGATGGCTTAAGCGAAATGACTGTTCGACTAATGTTCCCATTCGTAAGACATCTTGATCGACTTGTTTGAGAGAACGTTCGAGTTTTGTGGTAGGTGTAATATAAGAGGAAAGTGTCATTTTAAAAAAATAATAGTAAACGAGAGCGATCGCAAAATTGAGGAAAAATTCTGGCTAATAGAGAGACCTCAAAAGTGTAAATATAAAACAGTAATAACAACTAAATGTTAAGATTTAATGAAAATTTGGTAATTGAATGCGTAACCATGCTCCACCTGTTTCTGGATGGTTTTGGGCAGCGATCGCACCGCCGTGAGCCATAACAATCTTTTTGGCAATTGTCAGTCCCAACCCACTCCCCCGACGCAGAGAAGCTGTATCTAAACTAGAGGAATTAATATTTCGTTGCCGAGAAGCATCCCCTCGATACAGGCGTTCAAATACTCGCTCTAAGTCCGACTCGCGAAAGCCGCAACCCGAATCGATGACATCAATTGTAATCCAAGATTTTGGCTCGGTTGGTGTTTCTGCTGATTCCTCCTGCGTGACTTCAACTTGGATCGAATTGCGATCGGGACTATATTTGATACTGTTATCGAAAATATTGAGAAAAACCTGCACGAGACGATCGCGATCGCCGAGGAGTTGCAAGGATTCTTCCCCCGAGTAAGTTAATGTTAGCGCTTTTTGTCTGGCGAGAGGCTCTAAGGTTTGCCAAACTGAGAATAATAACTCTTTTAAATTCAAAGGCTGAAGATCGAGATCGATCTTGGCTTGTTGTTGAAGTTGGGTGACCTCTAAAGCGTCTTTAATGAGGGAAATTAAGCGATCGAGTTCTCCCACGATGCGATCGACCCATGTTTTCAAGGACGGATCGACGCGAGTTTGCAAGGCTTCTGCGACAAGATAGATAGAAGTGAGAGGGGTTCGCAGTTCGTGGGTCAAATCGGAAAAAACCCGATCGCGAGAGGCGATCGCATCAAGGACTGGTTGCCGATTTTCGAGAAAAACCCCCACCTGTCCTTCCGGGAGAGGCAAACTCGAGGCACGTAAGGTGACGGAATAATCGCGCGATCGCTCTGGAGAAAACTGAAATGAAGGCTTGTCTCCCGAAAAAGGAACGATCTGATACACCCATTCTTGTTGTTGAGGCGTTTGTTCTCTACGGGTTTGTTCGATGAGTCGATCCAATTCGTAAGAACGGACTAATTCTAATAACAAGCGTTGACGTTCTGGATCCCAGCGATCGATCCGCAAAAGTTGCCGAGAATATTCATTACACCAAAGTAATTGATTAAAGCGATCGATTTGTAGATAACCGACTGGGGCAGTATTGATGACTTCTTGCAGTTGTTGTAGTTGCTCTGTAAGCTGCTGATGCGATCGCGCCAGCAGACTCATTGCCCCGCGCAAGCGAGACAAAATAGGGAGAGACGATTCAAAGTCCGCCGGATGAGGGAATAAGGCAAGGAGATGTGTAACTCTACGATTAAATTCATATTGCTTAAACCCACAGATCCCCAACCCAAGGACCAGTCCCAAAATAAATGCTAAGGCAATTTCCAAGACAAAATATTCCCACTCAATCAAGATATTCCTATTTCAACGATAGAAGCGATCGAAATGCAAGGGAAGAAGGAAAAGTAGACAGATTTCATTTTAAGTCGAGACAAGGCATGCCTTATCTCGACAATATTATGATGGGATTTTCTTTACACTCATTGCAATTCTTACATCAGACTCCTTAACATTCTGTTGCAGAGAGATCTGCATCACATTCTCTGCAAGCTATCAGGTTAAGATTGAGTTAAGAGAAGATTAATTGAAGTGTTTAAACATCAATCATCCTTATGTTTTCAACATCTCAATATATTCAAGGAGAATTATGCAAACGATCGCGAAACCTATAGCCAAACCCATCACGAAACCCACTCTTTACTCATATCCGAACAAACCCACACCGACACCAAAACATCGTTTGACGGCAATATGGCTTAAAGATCCTCAAACCGGACATCTCTATTGTCGATGGGTCTGAACAGTGAACAATTCAGTACGAGAATTTATCCGAAGCGGTAGCCAAATCCCCGGACAGTAATAATATATTGGGGTTTGCTGGGATCTGCTTCTAATTTTTCCCGCAGCCAGCGAATGTGAACATCTACGGTTTTTGTATCCCCAAGGAAATCTAAACCCCAAATGCGATCGATGAGTTGCTCTCGAGACCATACCCGTCGAGGGTAGCTCATAAATAATTCCAACAGGCGAAATTCTTTCGGAGATAAGGAAATTTCTTTTTGGTTTATCATCACGCGACACTCTTCAGGAAAAAGCGTCACATCTTTAAATTGCAAAACTGAGGGTTTGGCGGTGGTGCTAAAGCTTTGACGGCGCAATAAAGCGCGACAGCGAGCCACCAATTCTCTCATGCTAAACGGTTTAGTGAGATAATCATCGGCTCCAACTTCTAACCCCAAGACGCGATCGGTTTCGCTGGCTTTGGCGCTGAGAATTAAGATGGGAATAATATTGCCTTGATAGCGCAACAGACGACACAGATCGAGACCATTGAACTGCGGTAACATCAAATCGAGAACGATCAAATCGAATGAGGACTTAGAAGGGGATTCAGATTCTTGCAATAAGTTTAATGCCGTGCGCCCGTCGATCGCCGTGACGACTTCATAACCTTGCTCTTTGAGAGCCAGTACGACCATTTCGCGAATGAGTTCTTCATCTTCCACGACCAGAATGTGGGGAGGGTTAGATAATTCTGGTTTGGTGGCGCTCTTTGGTATATCTAGCGACAGCATAAAATAAGAAAATATGGGGTTCTTGGCAACATATACACTATATCGGGATAAGGTGAAATTTTTCCATGTGGAAAATGTAATTTTTTCCTTTTGTTCGTATCTTCTTTCTTGACAAAAAATAAATAGTTATGCTGTTACATTTAAGTACTTGGCCGGAGGTTGAAAGTTATTTAACCCGATCGCAAGGAATTATTTTTCCTATTGGCTCGACGGAACAACACGGTCCGACAGGCTTGATCGGCACGGATGCGATTTGTGCTGAAGCGATCGCCAAAGGGGTCGGAGAGGCGACGCAAGCATTAATTGCACCGACGATTAATGTCGGGATGGCATTGCATCATACGGCCTTTCCGGGATCGATCAGTCTACGTCCGAGTACTCTCGTTCAAGTCATTAATGATTATGTGACTTGTTTGGCGCGATACGGATTTACCCATTTCTTTTTTATCAATGGTCACGGGGGCAATATTGCAACCCTCAAAGCGGCTTTTTCCGAAACTTATTATCATTTGGCTAATTTGCAGATTCCCAATAGCGATCGCGTGCGCTGTCGGGTCGGAAATTGGTTTATGTGCAGTTCGGTTTACAAACTTGCCAAGGATCTCTACGGCAAAGAGGAGGGGTCTCACGCGACTCCTAGCGAAGTGGCTTTGACGCAATATATCTATCCTGACTCCATTAAAATTGCCCCTTTATCCCCAGAAGTGGCTTCAGGTCATGGCATTTATAGCGCGGCAGATTTTCGCCGTTCTTATCCCGATGGACGCATGGGATCGAATCCTGCTTTAGCCACCCCAGAACATGGCAAAAAACTTTATGAATTAGCCGTGAAGGAATTAAGCGATCGCTATTTAGAATTTCTCGGTATTGACGCTCCCACCTTTCCGCTTCGCTAAAAAGGTGGGATTCCCGGATCATCCAGCCAACTTACTCGACAAGTTTGCACTCATAGAGCAGAGGTCGTTCTGTCATCGGGCGTTGATTTCCGTGCGCCCCACGGTATCTTGGTGCGCGTTCCCTTGGTGAATGTGATTCACCGGGGTCGCACCGCTATTTGTTTCGATTCCTAAAGCCTTTAGCAAGATGTTCAGTGCTGCGTTATGGTCGCGATGCAACTCTAACCCACATTTCGCGCACTGGTGAGTTCTCTGACTCAGACTTTTCTTCTGGCGATGTCCGCATTGAGAACAATCTTGGCTCGTGAAATGAGGTTGAACCGACCTGATTTCTATCCCAAAAATTGCCCCGAAATATTCAACCCATTCAAGAAACATTCGCCACGACGCATCGCTAATTGATTTAGCCAAACAATGGTTTTTAACTAAGTTTCGCACTTTTAAATCTTCATACGCTACCAAGTCGCTAGACTGGATTAACGCCCTTGCTGTCTTAACAGCAAAGTCTTTACGTTGCCTGTGAACTTTAAGGTGCTTTCTGGCTAATTTATTAATAGATTTGCGTCGATTTTTACTCCCTTTTTTCTTACGACTCACTCGTTTTTGAGCGCGTTTGAGTGCTTTTTCAGACTTCCTTAAATAGCGTGGATTTTCAACTTGATTTCCTTCGCTATCAGTGTAGAAAGACTCTAACCCAACATCAATCCCCAAAGATTTACCTGTGAGTTCACGTTGTTCTTTTCGGTCAACTTTGATGACAAACTGAGCATAGTAACCATCGGCGCGTCTAACAATACGAACTCGTTTAATTTGCTTCTGGTTGTAGAAGTTTATATCTCGAGTGCCGATGAGTTTAAATATGCCTGCTTTGAAGCCATCGGTTAGAGCTAGTTTTTTGCGGTCATCTGAAAGTTTCCAACCCGAAGTTTTATACTCTACTGAATGACCGCACTTTTTGAATTTGGGATAGCCCTTATTTTTGATATTTGAGTTTTTGCAGTTATCAAAAAAGCGAGAAATTGCAAACCATGCTCGTTCTGCACTAGCTTGCCTTGCCATTGAATTGAGTTTTTTCGCCCATTCATATTCTTTGGCTAAAACAGCACAATATTTGTTTAAATCAAATTGCTTCACTCCTCGATTATCCATCCAATACCGCAGCGCTTTGTTACGGATAAAATTAGCCGTTCTTATGGCTTCATCCAGCGCTTGATATTGTTCAGTTTTACCTTTGAGTTTGGCTTCAAGAACGAGCATGAGAAAAACTTGACTATCTGGTTTAACTATGACACAATACTGTCTATGAATCAACCTTATCGACACCAAAATACATCAGTATCTCTTATCAATTACCACTTTGTTTGGATTCCCAGACGAAGACGGAAAGTTTTGGTTGGAGAGATTAAAGCTCGTTTGTCCGCTCTCATTACAGAAAAAGCTAGAGAGCTAGAATGTGTTGTCGTAAGTTTAGCAATTGAACCTGACCATGTTCATCTATTCCTTAATTGTCCTCCCGGTCTTGCTCCCAAACAAATTATGCACCGTATCAAAGGCTACTCTTCTTATATCTTGAGAAAGGAATTTCCCAAACTGAAAAAGATGCCTTCAATGTGGACTCGTAGTTATTTTGTTTCTACTGCCGGAAATGTTTCGAGTGTTACCATTCAACGTTATATCGAAGCGCAAGGGAAAACCTAACGCACCCTAAAGGGTGCCGCACTACATCCCACCTCTAAAGAACGCTTCGCTGGTGGGTTTTGTGCGAATCATCTATAAATAAATTGCGTGAATACACCCCCTCATCTATCCGAAGGATGATGAGGGGCTTCACTCTCTCATAACGTCGAGAGACTCAATTCTCTACTGACGACGATAGATTGTTGCCTTAATTCCCTGTTGTTCGAGACGAGTCATCAGGGTTTGGGCATCCCGTTCTAACGAAAATGCCCCCATTTGAATCTGCGCCCCTTGAGGGAAATTACGAACGTAGGATTCAGGTACGATCCTGCGGGCTTGTTGCAGAGATGCCCCCCCAGCATAATCCACGACCACATAATAAAAGCGATCGCCGCGACCAGGAGCCGTCGGTGCGTTTTCCACCAAGGGATCGGGAGTAGCTGAAGATTCTGGGGAGGACTCCGGTGCAGGAGTCGGTGAAAAGGTCGGAGAAGGTGTAATGACTGGTGGTACAGGAGGTTGGTTCGACTGAGAGAGATTGGGGGGCAATAATGCCGTCGTGAGGTCTGAAGCCGTTGTGGGTGGGGATGGAGGTGCGGGAGTCGGTGAAGGTAGCGCGATATCGGGAGTCGGTAATGCAGGAGAAGCGGAGGAATTGGGATTGGTTTCCACGGTACTGAGAGAATCTGGATTCACTGGGGCAAATTCATCCGTGGCTAAATTCGGACCCGTGAGGCTGAGAGGAGAAGATTCGGGGGGTGCTGTCGGTGACGAATCTGGGGTTTCGGGTTGACTTGCCGTTTCTACATCCTCATTATTTTCTTCTCCAGCCAACTGCATCAATAGCTCGGGATAAAATAACGTTGTTCCTAACAGTGTCATAGCGATGCCGAACATTAACACTGCCCCCACACCCATCGGCGTTAAAAGGCGATCGCTCAACCCTTTCTTTTTCTCTACAGGTTCTTTTTCTTCCGAGGCCGCGACATTTCGCAAAAGTTGTTCTGAGGAGGCCAAATATTCTTGGGGGGCTTCTGTCTCTGCTTCTTGAGAAACACTACTTTTTGAGGAATCTGCACCTTCTGTCGTAGATTCCCGCGTAAAATCAGCAATCTGATTATCGATCGCTTTGTGGGTAGTTGTTGGGGAATCTGAAATCGTTTCCTGTCCTAAATTCGGTAACGGTAGCACCGTAGTTCCCGGGGGTGGGGGCTGAGGATACGTAATTTGCGGGTTGACACGCCCTCCTTCCGGCTGTTGCAGCGATCTCGCTTTTCGATAGCGTGCCAGTTCATCTTCAATCTGTACGTCCAAACAGCCCAAAGCCTCTTCTAATAAGGGATTAAGGTTGGATGGATTGGGGGATTCAGCAGTAGAATTTTGACTCATAACGCACTCTCGAATCGGTGACAGACTCTCACTTCAACATCATACATTGCCCTTTCTGTCTCGCTGCGATTTTTTCTCTCGAGAGGGGGAAATTTTTCTCGGTATAACTGTATAGATCGCTACAAATGCTCTCAGTAAAAGTGCGATCGATGCCTCGCTAAATCTTAACAAAAACCACGACGAGTAGGGCTGCTTCAGATTGAGTGATATTGCGGATAGCACGGTTTATCAAAACACACCGTAAAGAAAATATTAAAAAAACTCTTCAGCACTGACTCACGGGTTATCCTAGCCTTAATGCTTAAGTCTAAATTCTGCAAACAAGGTGTTTTAACATGGTTTTTTGCTTGATCCCCGATAGTTTTAGCTTAATGCCGCTCCGGTTTTAGTAACCAAAGTTCACATTCCTTCGTCAGGGCGAGCAAAATATGTATCTATTTATTACATAATGATGCGTTCTTCCGGAAAGCGAACCACAATAGAAACATATAAAGCCTCGATAAATCCCGTTTTAATACTCCGAATAATCCCCATGAATACTGAAAAAATTTTTACATCTACCTGTCGCTGCTGTATTTTTTATTCTCCCGAAGGAAGACGAGGAGGAACCTGCCAACAACTGAGCGTTCCCGTGAAAGGATGTTGGAAAGCCTGTAGCCTCGCTGCTCATCCTTTTGCCCAGTCATCTTGGCAAGATTGGGATGCCGAAATCGTTCATCTCGAACATTCATTGAGTTTGAGTTGCTCGGAGGAAAGTAACGAATCGCAATCCCATCCTCACCTTCCCGTCACCCCTCAAACCCAAACCCAAACCGCTTAAAAGATTTTCAATTGTTCATTGCTTATTGTTCATTGTTCAGGGCCGCCAAGGATATTGACGAAAATTAGGCTTTCGTTTTTCTAAAAAGGCTTGTTTGCCTTCGCTGCCTTCCTCGGTCATGTAGTAGAGCATCGTGGCATTCCCGGCAAGTTCTTGTAACCCAGCCTGTCCGTCGCAGTCGGCATTAAATGCAGCTTTGAGACAGCGAATAGCGATCGGACTCTTTTCAAGAATTTCCGTAGCCCAACCAATGCCTTCTGCTTCCAATTGGTCTACCGGAACGACACAATTTACCAAACCCATCTCTAAGGCATCTCGAGCGCTGTATTGACGGCATAAAAACCAAATTTCGCGAGCCTTCTTGTGACCGACAATGCGAGCGAGATAAGAAGCTCCAAAACCACCGTCAAAACTGCCCACTTTCGGACCCGTTTGCCCGAAAATGGCATTATCGGCAGCGATGGTTAGGTCGCAAATTAAATGCAGCACGTGACCGCCACCGATCGCATACCCGGCAACAAGAGCGATCGAAACTTTGGGGAGCGATCGAATGAGACGTTGTAAGTCCAAAACATTCAAGCGAGGAACACCACTATCATCGACATACCCGGCTTCTCCTCTGACGCTTTGGTCGCCCCCGGAACAAAACGCATATTTTCCATCAGTATGAGGTCCGGCACCTGTCAATAGAATCACGCCGATTTGGTTGTCTTCTCGTGCATCACAAAAGGCATCGTAGAGTTCAAAAACTGTTTTCGGACGAAAGGCATTGCGTTTGTGAGGGCGATTAATTGTGATTTTCGCAATTCCAGCTAATTTATGATACAGAATGTCTTCGTAAGTTTTGACGACTTGCCATTCAACTGCCATTAATTTTAATCCTTGTTTTAACTTCATCTTCTACAATACAAGCTGATGATTTCCTCTATCAAGGTATGAATTAAAGCGATCGCGTTTGATAAGTGTATTGAAGTCACATCGTTTTCTATTCAATAGAAAAATTGATCGAGGAGTTTTTTCAAGTCAGGCTTTTAACCAATATTAGCGATCGCCAAAATCGTAAGCAAATTAGGAGATAAAATAAATTGACAATCTTACTTTTTGTTGAGATAATGAAAATAATAATAATAAAACAAGCAATTTTTTTGAGAATATCAGTTTGATAAATTTGTCAATTTCATTAACAAGGAAAATTTTAAAATGTCAAAAATAGAAGCCACGAAAATAGAAACAACGAAAATTGAAAAAGTAAGATGTCCGAACTGTGGAAGTCATGCCGAACGCCATTACTTGCTCAAACATCAAATTGTACAAACCCAATGCCCTTCCTGCGATTATCTCATGATTAACTGTTCTCGCACGGGTTCGGTCGTTGAAGCCTATGCTCCGGGGATTACCATGAGTTGACATTCAAGATAATATTCAAGAGAATTGAATGCGATTTGTTTTTGCGATCGCATTCAATTTTTGTGTTAAAAAGAGTAAGATTTGCGGGTTGTTATGGCTCTCGCAATAATTGCACTAAAACATAACAATAAGCCTCAAAATCCTTCAATTTGGATAGCTGCTCGCAGGCAAATTCCCAAACCGACGATCGCGATCGCAACAGCACTTAAAATTGGCAATCTTTCCAAAAAATGGGGCATTCCGGGCAATTTTTCAACCTGTTGTTTGGCATTCACAAGGAATAATCCCAAACTGGTTAAAGTAATCGCCAAACCGATGCTAAAAAATATTACCAATGCTAAACCAAAAGCAATTTGACCCCAAGCGATCGCGCTCAACAGAAGAACTAAAGCTGCAGGACAAGGGACGAGACCGCCAGAAACACCCAAAGCAATCAGATTTTTCCAAGTTACAGAAGTATTATCTGTCGCTAAGACTTCTGCATCGGAGTGAGAATGAGGGTGAGAATGGTGATGATGTTTCTCTCTTCGTCCGCGTTGTATCACCAATTTCAACCCGATCGCACCGACGGCGATCCCAGAGGTCAAACTCAACCACGGGTAAAGCTGCTCGGGGAGAATATAGCGAGAGGCAAAAAGCGCAATCAAACCCATTGCAAACACGCCGATCGTATGGGTGAGAGTCACGGTCAGCCCCAGAAATAGAGCATGACGAGAGGTTGCCTTCGTTCCCATTAAATACGCCCCTAATAGGGTTTTACCGTGACCGGGAGAAAGGGCGTGAGTGCCTCCCCAAACAAAAGCCGCCGCGATCGCGAGCAACCCGCCTCGATGCAGCAAATCTGTCGGGTCTTGACTATTTAAAGTGAGAGAAAAGTTGCGATCGGTGGTGCTGAGAATAATGCTTTGAGATTGCCCGGCGTGGTGAATGGTGGCAAGACAGTGAGCAGAGGGCGTTTCAGGGGTAAAAAGACGATAGTCAATGTTCAGGCGTTGCAGAGGTTCCAACCAAGTGTAATTGAGGTAGAGGGTCGTATTCGTATGAGCGGCCAATGGGGGGTTATTGGCAGATTGTACGGTAATCTTTCCCGTGCGACCTTGACGATCGCTCAAAACAAAGCGATCGCTTAAATAAGAAATGAGAGCGTTGTCATGCTTGCGAATTTCTGGCGGGGAAAGCTGGCCGCTGCGATCGTCATCCAGAGCGGAAATGAAGAAGGTCGGAAAAGTTAGCGTCACTGCTGCTTGGGTCTCGGTAACGGTAATTTCTGCTACAGTCAGATCTTCTGAGTGAGCGTAGCTCGGAAGCGAAAAAAGAATTGAGAGCAACAGTGCTGAGAAAAAAGTTATCACCCCTGAAACAAGCAAACACAAACTTTTATTCATATTTCGTTGAGAGCCATTGTCTTGATTTCATCGATAATACCGTAATTTTAAGTTGTATAATTTTGCCAGCGATCGCAATCCTCCGAGAACAATTCAATCCGCTTTTTAGCCGATCCGAATGTTATTCGGTGTTTGTTATTGTCTAGCGTGAGATTGCGCTTGAAATCTTTACAAAACTTATTAAGTCAAGATTTTTCTATGTCAACATTATCGACTGCTTCGATTTTTCGTCTCGGTATTATATTGCTTGGTTCGACGACCGTGAATTTATCTGCGGGAAAGACTTGGGGACAAAATATGAATCCCAATATCGATCGTGGGTCAGATATGGCGATCGCAGAAGGATTGCACACCGATTCCCCTAAAAGCAAAAGTATTCAATCTGTTTCATCTTCTTCAGTTGCGCCTTTTGTTGTAGAAAAACAACAATTAGAAGAGTTTGATATCGAGACAGCCAATATATCGATTTTAGAAGAGGAACAGAAAAATTTAATTGCAGAAAACCCCGAATTTTCCGGTCAAGATGACTCGGTTGATTTTTTCGTGTCATTGTTATGGGAATCTTTGAGAGAAGAACGCGATCGTGATTTTGATTCGTTAGATGAGTTAAGTTTTGAGACTGCAAGAGCATTGATTAAAAAAAAGCAAAAAAATAATGCGATCGCAGAAGATAAACAAGAACAAGAATTGCTTCCTTCTCCAGCAATAAACTCATCAGATATAGAAGAAGATAATTATTTACCTTCTTTAGGGACAGTGAGTTTTGAAGCTACAGATCTCATCGCACAAGAAGAGAACGAAACAGAAAATTCCGGTACAGAAAATGAAATAGAAGTCGAACAAGAAGTATTAGGCGGCGATCTGAATATTCCTTTTTCGAGTGACTTTGGTTTAGGGGTTTTTATCGGCGAACCGACAGCATTACAAGGACAAGTTCGAGCTAGACCTGTTCTCAGAGGAACGCGGACTTCTGCTAACTTACCTGCAACTGCTTACTTTCGTCAAAAATTTGGCACGACCAATAATTTACTATTAATTTTAGGTGGAGATCTTTGGGTTCTCGATCCGAAATCTTTTGGTTTCGATCTCAGTTATTTTCACGATGATGAAACCTCAAGAATATCTTTCAATATTGCCAATATCCAAACAGAATACCCCGCCTTTAATGGTGGCGATCGCGAGGTTAATTTACCGAATGGCAATAAGCCTATTTTTGATAGCCTCGGGGCTGGAGTAGAATACTTGCAAATCTTTAGTCCGGAATGGAGCGTTGCTTTTGGTGCAAACTATCATAAAGTCTCTATTCGAGATGATTTGTTTTCGTCGAGTCTAGAGCCTATCGATGAGTTGGGCAATCGATTAACTGTTAGCGATCGCGGACAAGACGATCTGTTAACGCTAAATATTTCTGCTTTATACAATAATGTTGATGATTCTCAATTTCCCAGTCAAGGAACTCGCATTCGTTTGGGTTTAGATCAAGCGATTCCTATAGGAGATGCGAATATTGCTTTTAATCGCTTGAGTGGAAATTTAACACAGTTTATTCCTGTGGATCTGTTTGGTTTTACTGAAGGTCCGAGAACTTTGGTTTTGAATTTGCAAGGAGGAACAATTTTGGGTGAAGTCCCTCCTTATGAAGGGTTTACTTTAGGAGGAGGAGGCTCGATTCGCGGTTATGATGTTGGAGATATTGGTACGGGTCGCAGTTTTCTTTTGGCGACGGCTGAATACCGTTTTCCTGTCTCTTCTATCAAGTTATTTAACGAACCTTTAGATCTGGTAGGGAGTATCTTTGTTGATTATGGTTCCGTGTTAGGAACGGGGGATAATATTCTCGGCCAACCCGGTGAAGTACGACAAAAACCCGGTGATGGGTTTGGGTTTGGCATAGGATTATTGACTAAAACTTCGATTGGATTATTTCGTTTTGAATTGAGTTTTAGCGATAATGGCGATAGTGCCGTTTACTTTAATATTGGCGAACGTTTTTAACAGTTATCAGTTATCAGTAAACAGAACTTATGGCTTTTATCATTCTTTAGGTCTTCGTTTGCAAATTTGCAGGAGAATTCTTTTATAAAACCTCAGAAGTGTGACGATCGCAAACAAACTGAGCGATCGCTGCTGCTGTCTTTTGCGGCTGTTCTAAATGAGGGACGTGACCGCAGCGATCGACCCACACTAATTTATTATTGGGAATATGTTGCTGAAATATTTCGGCATCTTTCGTGCCTAAAATTTTGTCATTGCGTCCCCAAATAGTTAAGGTCGGTGGCGCGATCGCGGGTAAATGCTGTAAAAATGAACCGTAGCCGCCACTTTTGGTAAAGGCCATTAAGGCTTCCTGCCAATAGGTACATTGTAAGTGTAAATTGGCGCATAAATTGGCATCATTGGTTACGAAACGTCGATCGAAATAGGCAGCTTTACTAATATTTTCTCTCACTTTAGGATTGGATAAAAAGTTGGTCGCCCAGCGATCGAGAGGAGAAAATAATAACTTCCAAAGGGCGGGAGGTTGAGCAATTCCCGCACTATCAAGCAGTATCAACTTCTCGACTGCTTCTGGATAAGTTAAGGTAAAATCGATAGCTGTTGCACCTCCCATTGATGCCCCAACTAATACGATCGGTTGCTTGATTATCGTTTTCCAAAAGGCATGGAGATGAATTTTAATGGCATCTGTATCGAAAGGAATTTCTAAACGACGTTCGGTAAACCCAAATCCCAAAAGATCTACCGCAAAAGTTGTTCTAGATTCTTGGCGATCGCTTGCGAGTAACGGGAGCAAGCGGCGAAATTCAAAAATAGAGCTATCAAAGCCATGTAAGAATACAATCGGCGCGTTTCCTTCCCCATAACGAGCATAAGCTGTAGAAATGGCGCGATCGCTTAAAGGGGTTTCTATCGGGTGAACAACAATTTTTTGCGCGAGTGCGATCGAGGTGTCTTCGCTGAGATTAACAACATCAGCAGGTAGAGAACTAGCAAACATAAACAAAAAGAAAAGCAGTGATTCTTGTAAATTCGATTTTACTACAAAAAAGAAACTCTCTCATTTTTTAAGTTGGAAAGAGTGGTTGCCTAAAACTTGAAGCAATATAAGGTCGGCATCGTAGAGACGTGCCGTATCCAACTCAAACATTATTTCAATCGTTTTGAGGATTTAAATTAAAGAGGAAAGGCTGGCTTGAATTTGGCTCTTCCAGAATAAGAATTTTTGACATTTTTGCGCCAATTTTTTACTATAATACTCTAATGGAGAAAACGAGCAGCGATCGCAAAAGCTCAGAGCTAGAATATTAAAAATTTCTTTCTTGGCTTGACGTGCATTGGTAGCGAAAGCCTTGGTATGGTATTTTAAAAAAATTCCCGTGCTCGCTATTAAAAGTACAAACAAATACAGTTATTGATAGAGTGTATTGACATTGATAGAAAAATACAGAGACAAGCAGAATCAATTCCGTGTCGCCATCATCGATTCCGATCCCGGAGATTATCTTCAGACACCAGACATTGAGCAAAAAGTTCTCCAACCCGAAGCTACTGTTATCGTCCATCGAGTCAATCAAGCAGAAGAACTGATCGGCCGCATTGAAGATATTGATGCGATCGTATCGTGGCATCCGATCCCACTTCAGGCAGATATTCTCGCCAGATTGCGGTGTTGTCGAGGTATTGTTCGAGCAGCAGTGGGATTCGATAACATCGATCTGGCTTTTGCTGCCCGGCAAGGGATTCCTGTGTGTAATGTTCCCGATTACGGCACAGAAGAAGTCGCCGATCACACCCTCGGCCTAATTCTAGCTTTAGTCCGTAAACTGCTCATCGTCGATCGCTATGTTCGCAATCGAGAATGGAATTGGCGAGCGATCGGGAGCGTCCCTCGACTACGAGGGATGACTTTGGGGATCGTTGGATTTGGGCGAATTGGTAGTGCTGTTGCCAGACGCGCGATCGCCTTTGGTCTCAATGTTACCTTTTACGATCCCTACGTGCCGAGAGGAATCGAAAAAGCGCATGGTGTAGCTCGCTGTGAAACACTAGAAGAATTAATAGACTTGGCTCAAATCATCACGCTTCATGTTGCTTTGACTGAAGAAACACGACATCTAATCGGTCGAGAAGAATTGCAGCGCATGACTCCAGAAACAATACTTATTAATACTTCCCGTGGAAAAGTTATCGCGCAAGAAGCACTCATTGAGAGCATTCTTGCAGATTCCCTTGGCTTTGTAGGACTAGATGTTCTCAGTGATGAACCCAATATCCCTGATGAGTTAAGAACTTCTGAAAGAGTTCTCTTAACAGCACATTCAGCCTTCTATGCTGATGCTGCTTTAACAGAACTTCGTTTGAAAGCCGCAACTTTTGCCAAATATTTTTTGCTTGATAAAAGAGTAGACACTGTTGTTAACTTTGATAGCTGATAAAAGTATATTTTTAAAATTGTGCTTTTTTTCCGATCGTAGATGCTGCCATTTTTCGCTTTTATAACACTATGTGAATATATGAGGATAAAAAGAGAATTCACCACAGAAACCCAGAGAATAAATTTATTTTGGACTGCTATTTTAGTGATACAAGAAAGAAATGTCAAAACTCTAGCGAGATTTTTTTCTTTACATTGCTAGCCTTTGATTTTCATACAAACAAAAAATAATAGAAAATTGTAGATTAGGTAATTACAATTAGGTAATTATATTCAAAAAAATGAAATAAAAATAATTTCTTAACAAAAATAATTCTATGTAGTTATAATAAAGCTATCCTTATAGAGATACTATCTTATCCACATCTTAGCGATGTCTTCTCTACTTTTTCATCGGATTCTAACGAAGCTCCCATTACGAATTGTTTTAGTTTTTCCCTTCGTCGTGCAAATCTTTGGCACAGTGGGAATAGTAGGCTATCTTTCTTTTAAAAGCGGACGAGAAGCAACTAATGATTTAGCACTGCAACTACAGGAAGAGATCGGCGATCGCATTGCCGTGCATTTAGATAACTATCTAGCCGTCCCCAAACTGATTAATCGTCTTAATGCCAATGCGATCGAGCGTGGCGAACTGAGTTTTGATTTAAACTCCCCCGAGTCAGCAAAAAGTAACGAGCGCTACCTTTGGCAACAAATTCGTCTTTTCGAGTCTGTTTCGTGGAGTGGTTTAGGTGCCGAGGATAGCGGCGCTTATATGGGGATTACCCAGCAAGCAAAAGATCGAAACCTCCAGTTTGCCATTGCCGATCGCGCTAATAATTACTATTTAACCTACTATGGAACTCATTTTAATGGAATAAGAAAAACTCAACCTCTAACAGAAGGAAAACCTTACGACTTGAAAAGTCGGCCTTGGTATAAAAATGCTATTGTTGCCGAACAGATGAGTTGGGGCAACATTTATTCCGGTGCGACGCTACAAGCACTTTATCTCAGTATTGCCAATCCTATCTACGATTCTGACAATCGCTTATTAGGCGTAACTTCGGTGGATTTTACGTTAGATCATATTAACGCTTTCCTGAAAACATTCCCCATCGGTCGTTCCGGTTATAGCTTTATTATCGATCGCGAAGGCAATTTGATTGCAACCTCTACAGAAGAACAACCTTTTGAGGTTCGAGGAGAAAAAATAGAACGGATATCACCCCTTAATAGCACCAATGCTCTCCTGAGTGCCACGGGAAAATATCTTCAGCAATCTGTTGGCGATCTTGCCCAAGTCGAAGAAGCCCTCTCTCTCGAGTTTCAAATCGAAGGAAAACGACAATTGGTTTGGCTCGATCCCTTTACCGACGAATTTGGTTTGGAATGGCTGATCGTCGTCGTTATTCCCGAAAGCGATTTTATGGAACAAATCCAAGCCAATACTCGCAATACCATCATTTTATGCACCCTCGCTTTAATTATCGCCACAATCGTTGGTATTTTAACCGCACGATGGGTAACAGAACCAATCTTGCATCTCAATCAATCTGCCAAAGATCTCGCTCGGGGTCAATGGCAGAAAATTGCAGCCACGGAACGAGAGGATGAACTGGGAGAATTGGCCAAATCTTTTGATAGTATGGCAGCACAGTTACAAAATTCTTTTGCCACTTTAGAGCAACGCGTGGAAGAACGCACCGCAGAACTCGAAGAATCGAACCAACAATTAGAAATTGCTAAAGAAAAAGCTGATGCAGCCAATCGAGCCAAAAGTAGATTTTTAGCGAATATGAGCCATGAATTACGAACTCCCCTCAATGCCATTCTCGGTTTTTCGCAAATTCTCACGCGATCGCAAAAACTAGACTCAGAACAACAAGAAAATGTTAATCTCATCAATCGTAGTGGCGAGTATTTATTAACGCTCATTAATAATGTTTTAAATTTATCTAAAATTGAAGCCGGAAAAACGACCCTATCTCCTTCAGATTTTGACCTGTATCGGCTCTTAGACGATCTTGAGGATATGTTTTTTCTCAAAGCCGAAGGAAAACGCTTGCAACTCTATTTTGAGCGGAGCGACGATTTGCCGCGCTTTATTCATGCAGATGAATTAAAACTACGTCAAGTTTTAATTAATTTGATTAATAATGCGATTAAGTTTACCGAAACAGGGGGAGTTATTCTCCGCGTCACGTCAAACGAGAAACAACCAACAATAATCCAATTTGAAATTGAAGATACAGGCATGGGGATTGCACCAGAAGAACTCGATCGCCTTTTTGAAGCCTTTGGACAAACTCAAAGCGGTTTAAATTCTCAAGAAGGAACGGGTTTGGGATTGTCAATTTCTCGTAAATTCATACAGTTAATGGGAGGAGATATTAGCGTCACAAGTCAATTCGAGCAAGGAACAAAAGTTCAATTTAATATGCAAGTCAGTCTGGCTAAAAATGGAGATCTTACTATTGGAAAAATAAAGCGGCGAGCGATCGCTCTGGCTCCCAATCAACCAATTTTCCGTATTTTAGTAGTGGATGATAAGCCTATTAATCGTCAGCTTTTGATTAAATTACTCAGATCTTTTGGCTTTGAAATAAAAGAAGCTGAAAATGGTCAAAAAGCCTTTGAGATTTGGCAACAGTGGCAACCAGATTTGATTTTAATGGACTTACGAATGCCTGTCATGGATGGTTATGAAGCAACTCAAAAAATCCGAGCTGATTCTCAAAATAAAAGTATCATAATTGTTGCAATTACTGCCAGTGCTTTAGAAGAAGAAAGAGCAGCCGTTCTGGCATCAGGGTTTGATGAGTTTATTCGCAAACCATTTCGAGAAGAAGATATCTTTTTTACCTTAGAACAACATTTGAATATTGTTTTTATTTATGAAGAATTAGACAAAACCTCATCTTCTTCTGTCGCTCCAAAATTAACGCCAAATGATTTGAATATCTTACCAGAACAATGGTTACAAGCGCTGCATCAAATCACCCTGACAGGAAATGTAAAAAAAATACAAAGCTTAATTGCAGAAATTCAACCACAACACTCAGAAATTGCAACTGCCTTAAGAAATCTCGTCGATCGCTACGAACTTGATAAATTATTACAGTTAATTGAACAAGGAAAAAATTCATGAATGTTAAATCGTCTCCTTCTGAATCTATTAGTATCCTCGTTGTTGATGATATACCTGCCAATTTAGGCGTACTAACTCAAATGTTATCACAAGAAGGTTATGAAGTTCGAGTTGCCTCTAATGGTAGATTTGCTCTCAAGTCTTGTCAAGCTATTTTACCCGATCTCATTCTTTTGGATATTATGATGCCAGACATGGATGGCTATGAAGTCTGTGAAAAATTAAAAGATAATCCTCAAACTTGCGATATTCCCATTATTTTTATTAGTGCTTTAGATGAAGTGTTAAACAAAGTCAAAGCCTTTGAATTTGGTGGCTCTGATTATATCACCAAACCTTTTGAAACTGTTGAAGTTCTCGCTCGCATTAAACATCAATTAAAATTGCGATCGCTACAACTTGAACTACAACAAAAAAACTCCATTTTACAAGAAACATTGCAACGCTTAAAACGAATACAAGCACAACTTATTCAAAATCAAACAATGTCTGGATTGCTCAAAATTGTTTCCGGTATTGCTCATGAAATAAATAATCCAATTAATTTTATTTCTGGTAATGTTAAGATTGCTAAGTCGTATTTTGAAGATTTATTATTATTTGTCCAAAACAAAAATCTGAAACTATCCCATATTACACCTAGCGAGAAAGAATTGCGAGAAGAAGAAAATATTAATTATATTATACAAGATTTGCCAGAATTACTACAATCCGTTACAATAGGAGCAGAACGCATCACTAAGATTGTTAATCAATTAAGAAATTTTTCACGTCTCGATGAAACCGAAATTAAAGAGGTGAATATTAATGACGGAATTGAAGGCAGTTTGATGATTTTAGGATGCAAACTCAACGATCCGAAAAGACAATCTCTCATTGAAATTATCACCGATTACCAAAACTTGCCCGATGTCACCTGTTATGTCAGAGCTATCAATCAGGTGTTTTTAAGTATATTAGATAATGCGATCGATTCTTTAGATGAGAAAATAAAACAAAAAAGCGATCGAGAAGAAGAAAAATTATGGATTCGGATCGAGACAGAATTAACCGATCGCGAAACTGTTAAAATTGCAATTGCAGATAATGGAATAGGAATCGAAAAGACAATTGCAACGCGAATATTCGAGCCTTTCTTTACAACGAAACCTCTAGGTCGAGGTGTAGGCTTAGGTTTATTTACCAGTTATCAAACAATTGTAGAAAAACATCAAGGCGAGCTAACCTTTGACTCAAAATTAGGAAAGGGTACAAAATTTGTTATAGAAATTCCGATTCAACAAGACTTAGTAGAGGGAAAACTCAGTAGTGGGGAAGCAATTCAAGAACCCCAAAATAATACATTAAATATCAAAACTGCGATATCCGACTCCCGCTAACACCTTCCTCAAATTCATAGCCTGCAATCCAGTAGTAACGACTGACTGTTTTACTTTTAAATGTGTGAGATTCGCAAGCGGGAATAATACATTCTTCACCAATCGTAGGACAATACGTATTCCCTCCAAACGATACTTCTAATTCCCCTTCTAAAGGAATGAAAATTTCCTCGGTTTCATGCCCTTCGCTCGACCATACTGTTCCGGGAGAACTCTGATAAATCTCAACAGTAAACCCTTTTTTTTTCCATTTGTTTGCTATGCTTTCTATCGAAAAATTTGGTAATTGGGAATTATTCATGGCTTTTCAATTCAATTCTCGAAGTATAAACCTATAGGTATCGCAGATTATTGTATTTTTTGGATTACAATTCTATTTCTTAATATTTTGTCATACATGGTTTCAAAGAAAAAGCTCTCTCCTTTGAAAAGTTGGAGAGAGCCGAAATGTTATTTTTTCAAGGCTGGCGTATCTGTATCGGGTTAAGATTAAGCATTATCTTGAGCATCTGGAGAATTCAAATTAAAGAGGAAAGGAACGCTTGAATTTGAATCTCCCAGAACGAGAACTTTGGGCATCTGTGCGCCTCCTTGTCGCCATGCTTCGATCGCTTCTTTTTGGAGGACTAATTCCCCACCTTGGGCTTTTAAGGTTTCTGCAAGCAAGCGTTGTGCTTCAGCTTTACCTTTAGCACGGTTAATATCTGCTTGTGCTTCTTGTTCTGCTTCTTGGGCAACATAGATTGCTCGTTGCGCTTTCTGTTCGGCAATTTGCTTGTCTTCTACCGCTCGGGCAAACTCTTTCGAGAAATTCAGATCGATAACACTGGTATCGAGAACAAGAATGCCATATTTTACTAGGCGATCGGTTAAAGCATTATCAAAGTCTTCTTTAAGTTCCGGTCGTTTGGTGATGGATTCTTCTACTGTGCGTTTAGCTGCAGCAATTTTAAAGGCTTCTTGAGTTTGCGGTGCAATGATTTTAGCAACCACATTTTGCAATGTTCCTTGTTCTCGGCGAATTTTAACGACTTGAATGGGATCGAGAGCAAAGTTAATGGCAAAACTTGCGGATAATTCCTGTAAATCTTTGGTTGAACTTTGAGCGGGAACTTCAAATTTTTGTACCGTGACATCATAGATATCTGCTTGAGAAATTAAAGGCGGTTTAAAATGCAGTCCTTCCAATAATGCTGAATCTTGAGCTTTTCCTAAAATGCTCAAAACGCCGGCTTGACCGGGGTTAATAATCACAAAAGAATTAAAGGCAATAAAAACGAGTAGTGCGGCAATCAGTCCTCCAATGAGGGGTTGCAAGCTGGGGGTGGGTTGATTTCTCAAAACGCTCTCCTTGTGTTGTCTTGAAATGAGTTACGACTGCTTTTTGAGGGCGGCTCGATATACTTTTTGCACGGTTTTTAGAATACCATCAAAAATTGAGTGTGGGGCAGCCATCGCGGGATCGAGTTGTTGCAATTCTACTAAAAATTTGGCTTCTTCAGTATGTACGTCACCATCGCTATAGATGAGGGCGCTCAGATTCTCGAGTAATTCTTCGTAGTCGGTTTGGCCGGGATTCTCTCCCAAATAAGCCTTAGCCCACTCGTAACAATCGGAAATCGGGATTTGTTTGGCTTCTGAGAGCAAGGCTTTAATGTCGGTATCGTTGGAAAGTGCGTTCTCTTCTGCCATTTTATGCAAGTATTCCCGTTCTTCGACTTGAATTTCGCCATCCAGCCAAGCGGCTGCCATGAGAAGTTTAAACAATTCTTTAGTTTTATGGGGATTTGCGGTTGCGGTTTTCATATTTCTTTACCTGCAAAGCATTTTTCTCGATTAGATTATTTTAACATTTTTGTTTTTGCGATCGCGCTTTTTCTTAATAAAATCAAGATTCGTATTTTTCTGGCTTGATGAGTTTAACCATAAAAAATCCATCCATTGCCTGTTGAGTGGGTAAGATTTTCAGCCAACCCCGAGGAGAAATCAAGGCAGAAAAAGGAGAATCGATCGCGGGTTTTTTAATGCACCATTGGGGATGAGATTGCAGAAAATTCTCGAGAATTTCTTCGTTTTCTTGAGGGTTGAGGGTGCAGGTCGCGTAAACTAAAATACCTCCCGGTTTCAGCCAAGTTGCGGCACTTGCTAATAGGTTTTGTTGCAAAGCAACCAGTTGAGGGATTTTGTCTGGAGTTTGTCGCCAACGGATATCGGGATGGCGGTGTAAAGTTCCCAAACCCGAGCAAGGAGCATCTAATAAGACCCGATCGCAACGGCCAACAAATTCGGGAAGATTACAGCTATCTCCTTCGCGAATTTCAATAGAATTTAATTGCAAGCGTTGGGTGTTTTGTTGAACTTTTCTCAGGCGACTAGCAAGGCGATCGAGAGCAAATATTGTGCCGCGATCGCCCATTAATTCGGCGATATGGGTTGTTTTGCCCCCGGGTGCGGCACAGGCATCAATAATTGTTTCGCCGGGTTGGGGATCGAGGAGGTAAGTTACGAGTTGTGCGCTACTTTCTTGGACGCTCCAAAATCCTTCTGTGAAGCCCGGTAATTGAGAGATATTGCCGCTCTTTCCTTGTAGGCGCAAGGCTTGGGGAAGTAAGGGTAAAATTGTTGTGGCAATGCCTGCATCTTCGAGACGCGATCGCATTTCTTCGCGGGTTATTTTGAGGGGATTAATTCGCAGATCGATCGTGGGGGTTTGGTTAAACCATTGACAAAGTTTTTCGGTTTCTTCCCGGCCAAATTGAGGAATCCAGCTTTCAATCATCCAATTGGGAAAACTATGTAAAATTCCCAAAGATTGCACCGGATCTTCTGGAAGTTTTAAGGGATCGGCTTCTCGGGCGGTAAGGCGCAAATATTGACGTAAAATGCCGTTAACGACTCCAGCAAGACGCTTAAAGCCATTGTCTTTGGCTAATTCAACGGCAGTATTCACCGCAGCAGAATCGGGAATTTGGGAGAGATAGCGCAATTGGTATAAGCCAATTTGCAGGATGATGCGTAAATCGAGAGGTTGTTGCTTGGCTGACTTTTTTCCCAATTGGTCGATGAGAGTATCGAGGGTTCTTTGTCTGCGAACGATACCATAGACTAATTCTGTGGTGAGTCCCCGATCGGTGGGTTTAATTTCCGGATCTCTCAGGGCGCGATCGAGAGCAATATCAGTATATGCGCCTTTCGCGTAAATTTGTTTGAGGGCATTAAAGGCAAGTTGGCGAGAATTGGGCATCAGTGAAGACCGAGAACTCAATTGATTTTGACATATCTTAGAATAGGATTAAAATTAAAGTTTTTTCAATTAACAAAATCGATCGCTTGACCATGAATTATGCTCGAGATCTGGCCAATTTTTTCCAGATGACCGATGAGGTCTGGGAACGTCACGCCAACCCTTGGAGCGTCTGGACGCGATATTTTTCCCTCCCTCTTCTCATTGTGGCGATTTGGAGTCGAGTTTGGTGGGGATGGGGGGCGATCGCACCGACCGCAATCATTTTATTGTGGATTTGGCTCAATCCGCGTTTATTTCCCAAACCGCGCACGACGCACAATTGGACTTCTAAAGCTGTTTTTGGGGAACGAGTTTGGCTCGATCGCCAGCAAGTTCCCATTCCCGAACATCACAATCCTGTCATCATTTTTACCAATCTGGTTAATGCGATCGGATTTTTGATGTGCATTTGGGGACTGGTCGCACTCCATGTTTGGCCGACTTTTTTAGGATTGTCTTGGGTGATTCTCGGAAAAACTTGGTTTCTCGATCGCATGGTATGGCTTTATGAGGAGATGAAAGAGCAACATCCTCACTATCGCGATTGGTTATATTAATCTCAAAAAAAATGCGATCGCACTGTTTGCTAGTAGCGATCGCAAAACTCAAAATTTTACGAGATCGAAGTCTATACTTTTATATTGCCAATTGTTCGCACTCTTTCTCTAATAAACTGACTAAGTTGCGATCGCCTTTATTTCTGGCAATTTCTAAGCGGCGATCGAGATTATGGCGCAAGTTGGCCCGATGAACATCCGCAGCCTTTTCAGTTTGCTCGTCCTCTATTGAGGAAATTTGTCCGCAGGCTTTAGCGATCGCAGCAAGTTGAGCATTTAAACTTGCTTCGGTTTGAATTAACGGGCAAGTTTGATACGCTAAACCTCGATATTGCAAGGGAGGTTTGGGGTTAAGTTTGGGGACGTGTCTGGGATAGCAACGGTGATATTCTTGTCCCCGATATTTGCCCACAATCTCGCTTTCAGAGACTTCTAAGGATAAAGGTTCGCGATTGTAATTAATGCCACGATAGCAAAGTTTCATTTTATTTCCTCGGATTGCTTAAAATGCTTATTTATTAAACGTTTTAAATTTTGCGGCAAGCTCCTCGTCAGATATTCGAGACGCATTTTCAGAACCAAATATTTAATTCTGTATCTATTTTGACAATTTTTGGCATAAAAATCAGCCCAGATTAAGAAATCTTGATGAAATTTTGATAAAATCTGGAAAAAACTATGTGAGCAATCGATAAATTGCTCCCTCATTTTTTACCTAAATCAATCCTTCAAGTTCGAGTTCTTCGATGGTTTGCAGCCCTCGGGGATCG
Source organism: Spirulina sp. LEGE 11439 (assembly GCF_059821285.1). Classification (NCBI taxonomy): domain Bacteria; kingdom Bacillati; phylum Cyanobacteriota; class Cyanophyceae; order Spirulinales; family Spirulinaceae; genus Spirulina; species Spirulina sp. LEGE 11439. The sequence goes on along the minus strand of NZ_JCAMRX010000015.1, from coordinate 1,105 downwards.
CCAACGCGAAGGAGGGCATCTTTAGCATCTTCTGTGACCCCAAATTCTTCATCTTCTACGAGAGCTTCGAGGAGGGCATCGATCGTCGTGGCATAGACGACATTAGAGGGTAATTCTCGAGCGAGTTGTCCTAAAGCCCACGCACAATTACTTCGTACCGCAGGCACGGGATCTCGACGCAACCCTTCAATGAGAGGAGCGATCGTCACGATAACATCTTCATAGGCTAAATGAGCAATTTGTGCCAGTCCGCTTGCTGCCCAGAGACGCACGGCAGAAATATCGGTTCTGAGGGCTTTGACAAGGAGTCCAACAGAACGGCGATCGCGACAGTTGCCCAAAGCCCAAACAATTCCTTTGCGGACATACCCATTCCAATCTTGATAATATTGTTCGATTAAGGGTTCGACAGCATCAGCACTCGTATTTCGCCCCAGTCCGTAAGCAGCGCTCACTCGCACGAGAGGACAAATATCGGTTAAGAGGTGAATTAAATGAGGAATAGCTCGTTCGTCCTGAATTTCGCTAAATGCTCGTGCTGCGATCGTCCGTTGAGGGGGATCGGGAGATTCGAGCAAGGATAGCATTTCCTCAACATTGGGGGTTGCGGCTGCTTCTTGGCCGGTTTTTTCGTCGAGAGGGCTTTCTAGCTCGCTCTCAATATCAAAAGTGCTGAGATTGTCTTCATTCATTGGTTATCGTGATGGGTTATTGGTTACTGTCATGGGGTCTTGTCTCCATTCTCCACCAACCAATAACGGCTTACTGTTTTGGCTCTATAAGTTTTTTTACCATTAAAAGGGATTGCGATTCATAACCGAAGTGTTGGTACAAGTTTAAGGCAGGGCGATTGCGACTGAAAACATGCAAGCCAATTTGACGATCGCCGCGCTCTCGGGCAAAGGTATGAGCGTACTGTATTAATGCTGAACCAATACCGCGTTTACGATGTTCGGGATGGACGGAAAGCAGAAAAATATAAGTATAGCGATCGCCGTTCACCTGATCGATGCCATTTCCCAGCCACAAACAGGCAATTTTTGGGTTTTGGTAACTGGTGACTGGTGACTGGTGACTGGTGACTGGTGACTGGTGACTGGTGACT
>NZ_JCAMRX010000071.1:0-27687 GCF_059821285.1 Spirulina sp. LEGE 11439 | reverse complement strand
GATGCCCTTTTCTCAACTTAGTTTTACATACTAAGTTCGGTAGACCCGAAAAATCCATACTTCAGAACTGACAAATTGTTTCGAGTTGCACTGGGCAAGTTCTCTTATTCAGTGGATTATCGCTAAGGTTAAGCTCTGTCAGATTGGTCAGACTGGTTAATGGTTTTATATCCGTGATTTTATTGCTCCGAAGAGAAAGCCTTTCCATATTGGTTAGATTAGCTAACAGTGAGATATTTTCTATTTGATTGTCAGCGAGGTAAAGTAGTTCCAGCTTGATTAAACTCGCTAATGATGTAATATCTTTAATTGCATTGTTATTGAGAATAAGCTCTGTCAGATTAGTCAAATTAGCTAGTGGTTTGATATTCACGATCTGATTGGCATCGAGATAAAGATACGTCAGATTAGTCAGGCTTGTTAGTGGTGTAATATCCTTAATTTCATTATTATCGAGACTTAGTTTTTTCAGATTAGTTAAACCAGCTAGAGGTGTAATATCTTGAATCTCATTGCGACCGGGGTAAAGTGTATTCAGATTAGTTAGACTAGCTAGTGGTGCAATATACCTGATTTTATTGCTAGTAAGATTAAGCCATTTCAAATTGGTTAAATTAGCTAGTGGTTTGATATCCACGATCTGATTGGTACGGAGATTAAGGTACGTCAGATTGGTCAGACTGGCTAACGGTTTTACATCCTCTATTTTATTGCCAAAAAGGTCAAGATATATCAGATTGGTCAAACTGGCTAACGGTTTCGCATCTTCTATTTTATTGACACTTAGGTTAAGGTACGTCAGATTGGTCAGACTTGCTAACGGTTTCGCATCTTCTATTTTATTGACACTTAGGTTAAGGTACGTCAAATTGGTCAGACTGGCCAATGGGGCGACATCGACGATGTTGTTGGCATTGAGTTCAAGCATTGTTAAGTTAGCGAGTTTTTCTCCAGCACCAACGCACTCCAGCATCTTGGCTTTCTCTAACAGCACGTTAACAGTATGACTCGCTTCTGGGGTTAAACGATTTTTATTCCGACACCAATCAGCAAATATCCAATCGAGTTGCCCTGAAACCTCTCCACCACAAGCGCTTGCCACGAGAACCGACAGCAAAATGACCACAACGATATTCTTCATCATTCATACTCTGTTTTACCCAGTGTAAGACCATAACCGAGTGCTTCAGAATTCTCGATCGCCAAACCAACCCCGTGCAAGTATTCTTGAAAAGTTGCGAATTCAAGCAGAAAGAATTGAACAAGGAGGCGATATTCGGGAACTGAGCGATCTCAATTGTCGAATTTTTCGCTTACGTGCCCGCAACACCTCCTATTTTTAGATTGTAGGTTTAGAAAGGAATATCGTCTAAATCTGCCTCATCTTCTAGGGTTGCATCTATTGAACTCGATTCGGGTTCGAGATCGCTAGCACTCGCAGAACGATTGTAATTGCCGATGGGGACGACATTATCTAAATTACTCGCGGGGGCTGGAGAGGCAGTCGCGACAGGAGTGGCAACGGGAGTAGCCACAAAACTCACTTGAGTTTCGGCAAATTCTCCTTCTTGTTTATAGATGCGAGAAAGGGTCAATTCTGCCCGTGTTTCTTTGTAACGCACTCCTTGCTTTTCGACTTCGAGGCGATCCATTTTTAGACTGCCCAGAAGAATAACGCGATCGCCAGCCTGATAATTAGTATGGAGTTCTTCTGCTAAATTCCGCCACCCCGTTACTCTGAGCATCGCTGGCGGGTCATTGTCCCGCAAGCCGTCAAATTTCACCAGCATATTGGCCACGGGGGTATCATCTGGAGTTCGCCGCAATTGTGGGGATTCAACAATCTCGGCCATTAAAGTACAGCTATTCATAACCTAACTCGTTCGTTTGACTTGACTTTTTATTCTAGTTTAAAACATGAGGTGTTTAGTTGGCCAATTCCACCCCCTGTTCTTGGTCGATGAAATCTTGAACGCGTTGACGGTAGTCCACGAGGGTGAGATCGACCCAATCGCGATCGTCGCTATTCGCAAAAATATGCACCAACGGTTCCCCAGCATCCGGTAAGATTAGCACCCAATTGTCATTTTGACGATTAACAATTTTTACGCCATCGATGAGTTCCAAGTTTTCCGCCACATGGGTCTCTACTAAATGTCGCATCAGCGCCCCTTTGACCGTCCAAGGACAGCGCATGGTGTAAGTTTTGTGGCAAACTCGAGGGAGTTCGCTACGAATCTGGGCGAGAGAGCGTTCCTGTATGGTCAGCATTTCGATCAGTTTACCAACGCAGAACATGGCATCAAACCCCGGATGCAGTTGGGGGAAAATAAAGCCCATTTCGCCACTGCCACCTAAAACAACACTGGGATCGGTTTGGGCGGCCTCCATTAATGCCGTCGGGTTGGCTTTGGTGCGAATCACGCGACCGTCGTGGCGGCGGGCGATCTGTTCGACAGCGCTAGAAGCATGAACCGGAACGACCACGGCACTTCTGGGGTGAGCGGTCATCATCATGTTTACCATTAAAGCCGTTAGCATTTCCCCACGAATGGATAAGCCGGCTTCATCTACTAAAATTAACTGTTCTCCATTGGCGGAAACTTGTACGCCTAAATTGGCTTTTACCGCTTCTACCACGTGACCTAATTGAATCAGCAGTCCTTCGCGATCTTCGTTCGAGACAGCCGTTTGACTCAAGCTGGCATTGAGAACGATCGCATCACAACCGAATTTTGCCAAGAGTCGCGGTAAAATCGCGCCAGAAACGGCATAAACATAATCGATGACGACTTTAGCATGAGAATTGCGGACGGCTTCGACATTGAGATGAGCCTCAAAACTCTCGCTGTACATGTCGAGAACTTGAGTGATGTAATTCATGGTGCCAATATCCGCGATCGCGACCCGTCGCAAATCTTCTTTAAAGTAAGAGCCTTCAATTTTCTTTTCTTTGGCCTTGGTGATATTAATGCCTTGATTGTCAAAAAATTCAATTAAAATGGAGTCGGGGCGATTGGGATGCAGGCGGACGTGAACGCCACCAATTACGGAAAGGGTGGGAATGACTGTTCGGGCTAAGGGAATGGCAGTTGCTTCTAAGTTTTGAATTCCCACGCCAGAGGACATGATTCCCGCAATTAAAGAGCGACTGACCATGCGAGAAATCGGGCGTTGATCCCGAGAAACCGTAATCATTGCTCCTGGTTTCAGGGTCGAGCCGTAAGCGGCCCCTAACTTCACGGCAAATTCTGGTGTAATGTCAATATTGGCCAAACCCGATACGCCTTGTTGACCGAAGAGATTGCGTTGTGCCATATTTCCCCAGATCAAATTAATATTTAGGATTGCCCCCGATTCAATTTTCTTACTCGGCCAAACTCTGACTCCAGGACTGATTTGTGCTTCTTCTCCCACGGAGGACAAGGACCCCACCACAGCCCCCTCGAGAATGTGGGCGCGGCGATCGACCCGAGTTCCTCGGGAAATTACGCAAGCTCGCAGGTGTGCTTCATCGCCAACGATCGCCCCATTGGCAACGATGGGGCGTTTGAGGTTGGCATCGGCTCCCACGGTAATATTGTCCCCGAGAACCGTTCCCGCTTCGATATGCACCCTCGGTCCAATGCGACAATTGTTACCAATTAAAGCGGGGCGATCGATTTTTGCTGAAGGATCGATATAGGTATCGGAACCGATCCACAAACCCGGTTCTCTTTCTGCATAGGCAAAGTCGAGCTTGACTTTTTTTTCCAAACCGTCGTACTGAGACTCTCGATAGGCATCCAAGTGACCGACATCACACCAATATCCGTCGGCGATGTATCCGTACATGGGATCTCCTTTGGCGAGAAGCAAAGGAAAGAGATCTTTAGAAAAGTCGGATTCTTCGTTCTCGGGTAAATATTCTAAAACTTCCGGTTCGAGAATATAAGTTCCCGTGTTCACCGTATCGGAGAAAATTTCGCTGGTGGAGGGTTTTTCGAGGAAGCGGACGATCCGGTTTTCTTGATCGGTAATGACGACACCAAATTCAACGGGGTTGGGAACGCGGGTTAAAATGAGAGTGGCTTTGGATTGTTTTTCTTTATGAAACGCGATCGCGGCTTTGAGATCGAAATCGGTAATACTGTCACCACTAATGACTAAAAAGGTATCATCTAACAGTTCGGCAATATTTTTCACACAACCAGCAGTTCCTAAAGGTTGTTCTTCTTCTACGGCATAGGTCATCTGTACACCAAAATCGTGGCCGTCTTGAAAGTAGTCTCGCATGACATCGGGGAGATAGTGAAGGGTAGCAATTACTTCGTTAATGTCATTGCGTTTGAGCAGGTTGACGATATGTTCTGCGATCGGTCGGTTGAGAATGGGAACCATGGGTTTGGGAAGGTCGCAGGTCAAGGGGCGAAGCCGAGTCCCCGAACCCCCTGCCATCAGCACTGCACGCATAAATACTCCTTTACTTTGTTATTGGTTGTTAATTGTTGGTTGTTGGTTGACTCCCCTAATCTCCTCAAGCAAGGAGGAGGCCGAAAGCGTCAGGTTGCCCATTCCCTCACTGGTGATTGGTAATTGCCTGCACTGTTTGCTTGCCTTCTCATTGGGAGCAGCCAAGCCAAAGTGATGATTGTTAACTGTTACGGGCATTCTATCATTTTGAGGTGGGAGAAACAGAGAAACTACCACTGGAGAATGAGTCTGAGACTCGTAAACTTGGACGGGTTTTGCAATTGGACAAAGAGTAGCCCGCACTAAAAACAAAGCGTTACCAAATCAGTGCGATCGCTTTGCTTGCTCTTTTCGTCTCAAAGCGATCGCCCTCGACAAAATTGGCAACTTTTTCTCATAAATCTCTCGGCAATAATCTTGGGAGTTACGCGATATTGTCCGATTCTGTAGCGATCGCTGCCAGTTCACAGCCATTTTCCCTAAAGTTTGAACATTTTTATTAAAGTTTTGCAACGTTCATTAAATCTGGACTGCAACCCTTGACAGTTTTGTCAAGGACAAGTTACATTAATTTACAAAGCAAGATAAGTCAGGTATCGCGATATCTGAACTGCAAGAGCAATCGCAGAACCGAGGGAGGCGAATCGTCCATCGCCAATCGTCTATTGAATTATAGAAAAGGAGCCCCGATCGTGGAACAAGCGCATAATTTTTCTCTCAGCCTAGAACAGCAATTCGAGTTACATAAATTCGCGCAACAAGCTAAACACGTTTCCCGCGACGAACTCGAGAATCTCTTCATCGAAATCATCCGTCAGAAAATGACCCAAGAAAATTTGTTCAAGAATATGCTCAAGAGTGCTTAAAGCAGAGCAAGACACGACAAGCTCGAATCTCACTGCGAGTCCGGGCTTTTTGTATTAATCCAACGTATCATTAAAAGATAAGTTTATGTCATCATTGCTCTTAACATCTGAAGCCAGCCTCGAAGAATTAGCGATCGCGTTTTTGCAAGATACCGTAGGAGATTGGCATTCACAACGACGCTATTACACCTTGAAAACGAATGAAGTGCAAGAAGTTGAGAGTTTTTTAACGATTCGCTTTCTCTCTCGCGATACCCCAGAATTACAGAATTTGGCAAAATTGCATCAATTAGAGGATACCGATATTTTCCTTGGCGGTTCCGCAGTGATGTGGAAAAGTAACTACACCGGACAAAATCGCAAACCCCTCACAGGGGGGACAATGTTTGGGATAGCCGGAAATCTCATGTATCGCGATCGCGGTTTTGCCACCACTCAACCTATTACCGCACAATACGATTTTCCCACAAATAACCCAAAAACCCTACACCTGAAAACTGAATATAAAGGCTCCGTTTTTGAGGAAGAAATTAAGTTAATCGGTAGCCATTATCGTACTCGTCAAACGATTATTTCTCGGGCGAGAGAAGAACAAACCATCGGACAATACCTCGAAAAACGCATTTAATCTCAATTTGCCATCCCTACTCCCTATTGGAAGAACAGTCTCAATGAGAAAAATTAACCCAATCAAAGAAATTGAGTGAGATCGAACTCTCCCCTCGGGACATCTTCCGAGAAACGGTCTGTGCTGAGGAGTAACAATAATCGTTCTGTATAATCTACTGCTCCTCGCAACTCCTCTTGCAATACCTCTAAACCGCCATTGGCATATTCTTCAAAAATCATCATTCTCTCTTCTTCACTGTGAGGATTATAAGCCGAGAGAATCGTCGGCTCGCGAGTTTGGACGATCGCAACGAGTTTAATGATGCGATCGTAACCGCGAGAAATAAAAATATCGAGTCCAATGGGTGCGGGTTCATTCTTAGACGCAACTTCGATCGGAGTACGTTTTTCTGCTTTGATTCCCAGCATTGCCGCAAAAACTAACAGATCTGCATAAGTTTGAAACGTGCCATCGCGATCGCGTCCCGAAACCAAAGACTGTACAAACTCGGATTTATCTTTCGCCACGCGGATTCTGCTTACCATTTCAATGAACAATGAACAAGTATCAACAGGTCGATTGGACAAGGCGAATTCGATTCGCCGTCCCCCGACCTCAATGAGCAATGGAGAGAAAAACGCCAAATCTGTTAAACTGAAAAATTACGATTTCCTACGGAAAAGGCAGTCAACCAAAATGTCGTTTCCTCGAACCCTTGACTCGATATTGACAAATTTTATCGGAATCTACACCTATGAAACATACTATTTCTGTATTAGTCGAAGACGAAGCTGGAGTTCTCGCCCGCATTGCCGGATTATTTGCCCGTCGGGGTTTTAATATTGAAAGTCTCGCTGTCGGCTCTGCCGAAAAAATGGGATCTTCTCGCATTACGATGGTGGTATCGGGAGACGATCGCATTATCGAACAGATCGTCAAACAACTCTACAAACTCATTAACGTCCTGAAAGTACAGGATGTTACCCACACCCCCAGTGTAGAGCGAGAATTAATGCTGATTAAAATTAATGCCACCGCATCCAACCGCGCCGAGGCGATCGAAATTGTACAAGTGTTCCGCGCCCGTATCGTCGATATTTCCGAAGAAACTTTAACCATTGAAGTCGTCGGCGATCCCGGTAAAATGGTGGCGATCGTACAGATGCTCAACAAATTCGGCATTCGCGAAATTGCCCGCACGGGTAAAATTGCCCTAACGCGACAATCGGGAGTTAATACCGAATATCTCAAATCTTTAGAAGCAAAAGTCAGTTAGGTGTTGGTTATTTGTGGTTAGTGGTTGGTTCGGAGCATCTCTTTAACCAAAGAGAAAGAATCGCTGATACATTGATAACTGGTGTAGGGACGTTGCATGCAACGTCCCTACAGATAACAGATAACAGATAACTAATATGGAAGCCGCGATCGCAGAAGAAGCTATTAAGCAGAATCTCGAACAATTTCTCATCGTTCTTTCCGTTTCTCTGAGTGTTGCGACACTCTCGCGACTATTTAGTTGGTTTCGCCGCATTCCCTATACTTTGTTATTGGTCATCGTCGGCTTGGGATTGGCATTTGTCAACGTCCGCTTGGTGAATCTCTCCCCCGAACTGATCCTTGAAATTTTTCTCCCCCCGCTACTCTTTGAAGCAGCATGGAATATTCGCTGGCGGGATCTCAAAGAAAGTCTTCTTCCCGTTGGCTTTTTTGCCATTTTAGGGGTGATTATTTCCATTATCGGTGTCGCCTTCCCCGTAAGCCAGTTAACAGGACTCTCGCTTCCCATCGCCCTCCTATTGGGAGCCAGTCTCTCAGCAACCGATCCGGTGTCTGTTGTCGCCCTTTTTCGAGAACTCGGGGCGGGAAAACGCTTAACGACAGTAATGGAAGGAGAAAGTTTATTTAATGATGGTGTTGCGGTCGTTGCTTTTATTTTATTAGTAGGCATTCCTCTCGGTCTCGGCGAGCTTTCTATCCCGGATACAATTTCTCGCTTTGGTATTTTTGTGGGTTTGGGGGTGGGAGTCGGCTGTTTAGTGGGATTTGGCATTTCTTACCTGACTCAACGCTTTGACTTTCCCCTTGTGGAACAATCTTTAACTCTCGTTTCTGCTTATGGAACTTATCTTATTGTCGAAGAATTAGGCGGATCTGGAGTTATTGGCGTAGTGACAGTCGGCTTGATTTTGGGGAACTTTGGTTCTCGCATCGGCATGAATCCTCGCACTCGACTGATCGTTTCGGAATTTTGGGAATTTTTAGCCTTTTTTGTGAACTCCATTGTCTTTTTGCTGATTGGCGATCAAATTAATTTCGCCAGTCTCAATCACAATTTAGATCTCATTTTAATTGCGATCGCTTCCGTCGTCCTCACGCGGATCATTGTTATTTATGGCTTGGGATATCTGAGCAATCTCTTTGGCGGCACTTATCTCAATTGGCGCGAATTAACCGTACTTTGGTGGGGAGGACTGCGCGGTGGGGTGTCCATTGCTCTCGCCCTCAGCGTTCCGGTTATCCTGCAAGGACGACAGGAGATCATCGATGCCGTTTTCGGTGTTGTTTTATTTACCCTGTTGGTGCAAGGATTGACGACCCAATTTTTCCTCGAAAAGTTGGATTTAATCGGCGACCAACCTCAACGCCAAGCCTACAGCGAATCCCTCGCGAGAAGGACTGCACTCAATCGCGTTCTCAGTTATCTAGAAAACCTCGATCGCTCTCCTGAAATCGACCCAGAATTTTACCGCTATCAACAACAGTTGGTGAAAGGGGAAATTAAAAGCGTGGAAGAAACAATTTCTCATCTACAACACAAAAACCCTCAATTGCGATCGCTCGATCTCGAACAATTGCGGGAAGAATTAGTGGATATCGAGGCAGATACTTACGCTGAATATATCCGCGCCGGACGCTTGAATCGCAATCTCTCTCCCCTGTTACAGGGCATTCTCGACCAAGCGATCAAAAAGGCAATCGACGAAGGCCATATCATCGGATAAACACCACAAAATTTCCTCGGCTATCTCTTCGCAAATATTAAATTTTTCTTTAATTTGTCAAAGTTTCCAGATTTTTTCAGAAAAAAACTTGCCAAAGTATGCTCGCTTGCGCTACAAAGATATGGTGTTAGTTCTCAGTTGTTCGCTCTCCTCACATCGACCTAAGATAAAAACCCAAAAGGAAAATCTTGCCCAAAAGGAAAATCTTGAAGGAACATCTTACCAAAAAGTCGATAAAATCAAGCAAATCAATAAACAAATCAATTTAATATCGACTTAGCGATCGGGTTGAGAATTAACATCGGAAAATGACAAAACCGCGATAAGACCGCGATAAATCTGTCAAAAACCATCCACAAAAAATATTCACTTCTAGTAAAACCGAATTCAAACGATTAAGAATATGACTCAAATAGTTGCTCACCCAATGGTGAAGTTGCAGCGTAAGGTGCAGTCTTTAGTAAACTCTAATATCCTTAAGCCCGAAGATGGGATTTGGAAGATTGCCTTTCTTTATGGCAAAGATTGGGGGTATTGGAAAAAAGAATTATTGGATTTTGGCTTTAATCTGCAAGATCCCGTGAAGGAATTACTGGTTGTTGAAGCATGGGATGAAGAGGAAGAATAGGATAAATTGTCTATTCCTTGATTAATATTCTTTTTATCTCTGCTATAGATTGGGTTAGCATGTCATCTCGGCGTTTTATCTCAATGTGCGATCGCTATAACTTTGCAAAAGCACGTTGGCAAAAATGAAGGGTAAATTTGCCCGAGGGATTGCTAGACTCAATTGCTGGGCTAAACGGACGACTTACGACATTTAGCCAGCGATCGCGCGAATTCCTTAGCCGTTTTGTAGCGCTGCTTCAATCGAGGTTCCGAGGCTTTGACAATCGCTCGGTGCAATGATGGTGTAATCGTAGGAATTCCGCCAACTTCGAGGCGGTAAACATCCCCTTGATGTTGGTAATATTTGAGGGGAGAATGTCCCGTCAAGAGAAAGACCAACGTTGGCGCGATCGCATAAAGATCCGATTGAGGGCAAGGTTGTCCCCGTTCTTGTTCGGGGGCGCTATAGCCTTCTGCCCCAATCCGCGTCCCTAAAGGCGTGCCAATTTCCTTCACTGCACCAAAATCCAATAAAACGACACGGCGATCGAGGTGTCGTAACATCAGATTTGCAGGTTTAATATCTCGATGAACTAGAGGGGGATCGAGATGATGGAGATAATCGAGAATCTCGCAGAGTTGAATAGCCCAATCGATCGCCTGTTGAGAGGTGACAGTTCCTTTTTCATAGATGCGTTGTTCTAAATTTTGGCCGTGTATTAATTCCATGGCCAAATATTTTTTATTGCTTTCCAAGAAAAAATCATAATATTTAGGAATGCCGGGATGGTCGAGATTTTGCAAAATGCGTGCCTCCCGTTCAAACAATTCTTGCGCCTTGGCGATTTGTACCATATCCGCATTCATTTCCTTGAGAACGAGGAGTTTTGGCGACCCAGAAATTGTCCCTTGTCGATCCCAAGCGAGATAAGTCGTCCCCATACCGCCTTGACCCAAGGTTCGCAAAACTTGGTATTGACGCACAAAAGTTTGTTGTTCGACTAACGGTTCGCCGCAGTGAATGCAGAAGAGGGTATTCGGAGAATTATTAGCATGGGTGCAAGAAGGTGCAGACTGAGGGGAAAGTAACGAAATTTGCAAGCGAGGACCGTCTTTAGCTAACTGCAAGATCTCGCCATTGTCACAAAAATATCGAGCCATCGATCGCCCATTAATAAACGTCCCATTCGTCCCGCGATTAATTCCCCACCAGCGATCGCCCTCCCGAGACAATTCGAGATGATAGCGAGAGACTTCAGGATAAGGATCGAGAACAATATCATTATCGCTTGCACGACCGATGCGAATCAGAGACTTATTCTGAAAATGCCACTGTCGCAAAGAGCGATCGGTTTGCGGGTCGAGAAGAGTGAGAGTAATCATTTCAATGAGCAATGAACAGTGAAGAACTTGTAGCACTCCTCTTTCCCAACTGATAACTGATAACTGATAACTGATAACTGTTAAAACAGCCGATCTGCATTCGGGCGCATTTTAATCCGCACGATTAGCCCAGTAATATTGTCATGACCGTTATATTCATTGGCAAAATCGATCAGTTCGATCAAACCTTGGTCTAAATTAGCTTTCGAGGAAATCAGAGGCGTGAGATATTTTTCGTAATGTTGTTCTAAGAGATCGCCATCGGATAATCCATCGGAACAGAGTAATAAAAGAGTATCCTCATTGAGTTCCATATACTGAACATCAGGCTTGACAAACTCATTATCCCTCGGACCGAGAGCTTGAGTGAGTTGGTAAGCATCGGGACGGGCGTAAGCATCCTCGCGATCGACCCCCCGCAAAATTTCGCGCTGTCCCACTTCGTGATCGAGAGTTAACTGTTCGATGCCACGCTTGCGGGTCACTCCGTAAATGCGAGAATCACCCACATGAGCAAGAGCGATATTAGTGTCTTGTACCAACATCATCACGAGAGTTGTTCCCATACGACCGCTTCCCGATCGCGAATTTTGTAAGTTCACATTGTAAATTTTTTCATTTGTCGCCAAAATTCCTTCGACAATGGTGGCTTCGTCGGGGAGCTTATCGGGGTCAGTCCACTGGGTTTTAAAATAATGCTGTAGGGTTTCCACTGCCATTGCACTGGCCACTTCTCCTGCCGCATGACCGCCCATGCCATCGCAGACAATATAAACCCCGCGTCCGCGAACGGTTTTTCCGAGGGCGTTTTCCTGTTTGCTGACACGAGTTTCAATGCCAAAGTGATCCTCGTTGTGATCCCGTTGGCGACCGATATCTGTGAGTCCTCCATCGGTTAAACTCAATAACTGCATGGGCAGGACAACTGTCGGCATATCGTCGGCCATGCCGCGATACACCATTTTTTCCGTATCTTCGGAAACAGTTTCTTCGGGGGAATTTTCGGGGATTTCGCTTTCATCGGGTTGGGAAGGCGATTCCTGTTGGCGGGCGAGGTCTTGTAGGCGCGATCGCAATTCTTCTGCCGACTCGAATTCCCCTTCGCAAACTCCCGTCATGAGTTCCGCGATCGGTCCGTAGAGGGTGCGACCTGATTTACTAAATAAGCGCTTCCAAATATTACCTAGCTCAGTGAGATCGGGCGCTTTTTCCGAGGGATCCGGGTAAAGCTGCCGCAAGCAAAGGGTTAAATCTTCATCAACCCGTAAATTATCCTCTTCTAGCAAGCTCTGACAGCATTGTACTACCGCTAATTCTTCCCATAATTTGGCCATTTCATTCAACCAAAATAGCAATTGCGATAAATGCGTCTCGGCCTGTCCCCACAATTCCGGCAGGGACTCCCATTCCGAACGATCTTCGAGGAGAACGCCAATTTTATCGTTAAGAGTCCAAGTATCTTGTAAGTTGGGAATGGCAGGATAGAGGGATTCTTGTAAGACCAAATAAGGGATCGCTGGTTGTGCTACCCCCAACTGTTGCCAAAATTGAATATTAGAGTCCGGATATTTTGCCTCCATCTCCTCAAATTCTTCAATATTCGATTTCTGTTGTTCGAGGAGTTGTTCGAGGTAGGTTTTTTGTAAAGGTTGCGTATCCCAAACTTGCAACTGTACGATCGCATCTGAGGGTTTCGGGATGAGTTGATGCGATCGCCGTTGGTAGCGGCCTTCAGGATCGAGGCGATTTTCTTGGGGAAGCGTGATTTCGGCAGGGGTTTCCTCAGATTGAGGGGAGTCCCCATCCGCGCCAATATTCTCTGTAATTTGGGTTGTCCCGCCCCGTTTGATCTTGGGTTTGGCTTTCTTCTCAACAGCGCGATCGCTCTGAGAAAAAATCAAAGCAAACCAATCATTGGCGACTAATGCCCCGCACTCGGGACAGGTTTCTTCTTGGAAACTGACGGTCGCCTCGCATTCGTGACATTCTTTTTCAATTAAAGAAGTCCCGCAACGCTGACAAAATTTATGAGCTACAGGGTTTTCAAATTGGCATTCGGGACAGACCAGCATAACGGAACATCCTTAACTCTGAATTGATTAAAGGGAGAGGAACTTTATTCTTCTGTCACATTAGCATTTTCGCTTGAGCAATGGTAATCGGGAAATGGGTTAAAATTCTGCATTGAGAGGAGTACGGGGAAAGGGAATAACATCGCGAATATTACCCATCCCGGTCATAAATTGCACCACACGCTCGAATCCCAAACCAAATCCGGCATGAGGGACGGTTCCGTAACGCCGTAAATCTCGATACCACCAAAGTTCTTCGAGGGGCATTTCTGCGGCTTGGATGCGCCTTTCCAAGACATCTAAGCGTTCTTCCCGTTGGGATCCGCCGATAATTTCGCCAATTTTTGGGGCGAGAACATCCATTGCAGCGACGGTTTTTTCGTCATCATTCAACCGCATATAAAAGGCTTTAATGCCGACAGGATAGTCGGTCACGATCGCGGGTTTTTGGAAGACTTCTTCCGATAAATAGCGTTCGTGTTCCGATTGTAGATCTAAGCCCCAAGCGACGGGATATTCAAACTTGCGATCGCTTTTCTCGAGTAAGGCGATCGCTTCGGTATAAGTAATGCGTTCAAAATCGCTACTAATAATATTCTCGGCAGTTTTCAGCACCGATTTATCAATGCGTTGATTAAAAAATTCCATGTCTTCGAGGCAAGTATCGAGGACGTATTTAAAGATAAATTGGAGAAACTCTTCGGCTAAATCCATATTGCCTTGCAGATCGCAAAACGCCATTTCCGGTTCTACCATCCAAAATTCAGCCAAATGGCGGGAGGTATTGGAATTTTCGGCGCGGAAGGTGGGTCCGAAAGTATAAACGTTGGAAAACGCCAGTGCCATTGCTTCTGCTTCCAGTTGACCGCTTACGGTAAGATAGGCGGGTTTACCAAAAAAATCCCGTTCGTAATCGACTTTACCTTCCTTAGTTTGAGGAACTCGATCGAGAGGCAAACTGGTGACGGAAAATAATTCTCCGGCCCCTTCACAATCATTGGTGGTAATTAAAGGCGTGTGAATCCACAGGAAGCCTTTATCTTGGAAAAAGCAGTGAATGGCGTTAGAGGTGGCATTGCGGACGCGGAAAACGGCTCCGAGGGTGTTGGTGCGCGATCGCAAATGGCCGATAGTTCGCAAAAATTCAAAGGAATGGCGTTTTTTCTGCAAGGGGTAGGTTTCGGGATCGGAATCGCCGATAATTGCGATCGCTTCGGGTTGGAGTTCGATACGCTGGCCTTTGCCTTGAGAGGGAATCAATACACCAGACGCTTTGACGGCTGCTCCGATGTTAAGCTGTTTGACAAGGGCTTCATAATTGGGAAAGTCCCGATTAATAATGACTTGGAGATTTGCCAAGAAAGAGCCGTCATTGACTTCCATAAAAGCAAATTCTTTCAACTCGCGCTTGGTTCTGACCCAGCCTTCTACGATTACGGCTTCATCGGGCTTTCCGTTGCGGAGAATATCGGCAATCCGTCTTTTTTCCATGTTGAGGAGTTCGCGTCGGTAGATCGATCTTTAGTTTAATGCTATTTTCCGGTCAGGATGCAATGCTTGCACCCTTCTTGCATTTAATGGCTTTCTGTCAAAGAATTACAGCGAGAAGAATGCTCCTCTCGCTGTTGGCAGGCTTTACAAGCAGTGGGTTTTGTAGTGTGAAATAATATAGGCATGTGAAATTAAACGTGCCTACAGCCATTATTTGCTTTTTAAATAAGCCAGCATGGTATCGGCATCAGAGACTTCAAAAGGATCCGT
This sequence comes from Spirulina sp. LEGE 11439, assembly GCF_059821285.1. Classification (NCBI taxonomy): domain Bacteria; kingdom Bacillati; phylum Cyanobacteriota; class Cyanophyceae; order Spirulinales; family Spirulinaceae; genus Spirulina; species Spirulina sp. LEGE 11439. Next base: position 12,932 of record NZ_JCAMRX010000071.1, on the reverse strand, counting down.
AGGACAGTTGTCTTCATAACCGGGTTCGGCAAATACTTTTTCGATCGCGCCATCATTGACGACCATCGAATAGCGCCAAGACCGCATGCCAAAACCGAGGTTAGACTTATCAACGAGCATTCCCATTTTGCGAGTAAATTCGCCATTGCCATCAGGCAGTAAAAATACTTTATCTGCACCCAATTTTTGACCCCATTGGTACATCACGAAAGCATCATTCACCGAGATACAAATAATGGCATCAACTCCTTGCGCTTTGATTTCGTCGTAGAGTTCCTCATAGCGAGGGAGGTGAGTGGAAGAGCAGGTCGGGGTGAAGGCTCCGGGGAGAGAGAATAAAACAACGCGCTTACCGCCAAAAATCTCTTGGGTTGTACGATCTTGCCAGCGAAAAGGATTTTCTCCACCCACAGACTCATCACGAACTCGGGTTTTAAATACAACGTCGGGTACTTTTTCCATGACAGCCATTTTATTGCTCCTTAACCTTTGATGATTTTTATTGAATTCGTTCTTATCTAAGAATAATTCTTAGATAACTGTCCTGTAAATCGGTATAAATACTTAATTTTTCAGGACAATATTGCCGATCGTGAGTATTTTTCTATTGATTTAAGGCTTTGAGCATTTGTTGGAGGTTGCCCAAAAATCCAACTTTTTTGGGTTTCGCGGTTGCAGTTTCGCGACTTTCCTCTTCTATCGCGCCCATGAGAATGCGTTCGAGGCGATCGCCAGCCGGTTTTTGCGGTTCTTCGGCAAGGAGTTGAAATTCTTCGTTTTCTTCTAACCAGACTTGCCAGAGGGAAGGATAAGTGCGATAAAGAGTACCCCCTGCAAAAGGTTTGAGAAAATAGGCTGTTTCTAAGGTACTGAGAAAACGTTCTCGTAACTGACGTGCGGCATAACCGATCCCCACGGTTGCCACACTTTCTAATTGAGGAATGAGCATGATGACAGGGCGATCGCCAGCCAAGTTACATAATTTCTCAACTGACTCAATTTCCACTGAAGAGGGGCAAACTAACAAGAAAAGGCAATCGCTTTCGGTAATTTTTTTATCGACGGGGGTAAAGCGGCTACCGAGATCGGTGGTTTGAAATGCTGTTTCTCCCCAGTCTCGTTTGGCTAAGGCTGCAGCCCCCGAGTCGGGAAACATGACTCTTAGCCCTTCTCCATAGTCAGCAAATAGGTGGGTAAATTGGAAAGCGATCGCTTGAGCTTGTAGGGCAATTTCGGGGATAGCCAAGTCCACAACAATTCTACCGCAGCCGTCATCGAGAGCAGTTTGTACGGCTTCTTTGGCTTGAGCGATCGCGTCTTCTAGGGTGGTAGGAACCATTTCAATGAGCAATGAACAATGAACAATGGAGAGAGCAAGTTTGATTTATTGTCCCTCGATTTCAATTATCAATGAGCAGGGGGATTGAGGTAAAGGGTGCGATCGAGCATTTCTTTTAACTCTTCGGGTACAGATTGAAATAGGATATCTCGTCAAGTAGCTTAACAATGGGAAATTGTAAGAAAACTCGACCTCAATTTTTAAATAAAGGTGGGAATGACCCACCTTTTGTATATATTAACCTTTTAATTGCCAGCCTTTTTTAACGGTTTGGCGACAGCGAGCGATCGCTAAACTCTCATCTTCTACATCCTCAGTAATCGTAGATCCTGCCGCCACCGTCACATCTTTTCCCAAGGTTACAGGAGCCACGAGAACGCTATTCGATCCCGTTTTTGTCCCATCCCCGATCGCCGTGGGATGCTTATTCACCCCATCATAATTAGCCGTAATCGTTCCCGCACCAATATTAACGCGATCGCCGACTGTTGCATCCCCCAAATAAGATAAATGAGCAACATTCGTTTTCTCCCCTAAAGAAGTTTTTTTCAACTCCACAAAATTACCCACGCGACAAGATTTGCCGACCTTAACTTGCCCGCGCAAATGAGCATAAGGACCCACTCGCGTCCCCGCATCTACTTCACTATCGCTAACCACCGAATACAACACCGTAACATTCTCAGCGATCGCGCTATTTTCAATTAAACTTCCCGGACCAATGCGACAACCCGAGCCAATTTCTGTATGACCTCGTAAATGAGTTTGTGGCTCGATAATCGTATCGGGATGTAACTTTACCGTGTCATCAATCGTAATGCTATCAGGGTCGATTAATGTTACTCCTGCCGCCATCCAAGTATCCTTAATTCGCGTTTGTAAAATGTTATGAGCATTGGCAAGCTGACAGCGATCGTTAATACCATTAATTTCTTGATAGTCTTCCACGTCCACCGCCATCACCGGCTGTATCATGGAAAACACATCAGTAATGTAATATTCTTTCTGATCGTTATCTGCCTTGAGATCCGGTAAGATTTTTGCTAATTGTTGCCAATCGAAACAATAAACCCCCCCATTAATGCGTCGATTTTGCCTTTGAGCCGTCGTACAGTCGCGATCTTCAACAATTTGTTGAACGTAATTGTTAGTGTCGCAAAATACCCGCCCGTAACCCCGAGGGTTCGGTAACTGAGCCGTTAACAATGTGGCTGCATTTTGGTGAGTTTTATGGGTTTCCCATAACTTGGCGATGGTTTGCGATCGCAACAAGGGAACATCTCCATTTAATACCAACAAGTCTCCCTTGAATTCCTGTAAGTGAGGCAGTAATTGCTGAATGGCGTGACCCGTCCCTAATTGCTCCCTCTGTTCCACAAACTCTAAATTGTCATAATCCGTCAGAGACGCTTTAACCCGTTCCGCTTGGTATCCCACGATCGCCAAACGTTTTGAAGGATTCACCGACTCGCAACTGAGAAAAGCACGTTCGACCAAACTTTTCCCTCCCAATGCGTGTAAAACTTTGGGAAGTTCTGATTTCATGCGAGTTCCTCGCCCTGCTGCTAAAATTGCTACCGCTACCATTACCTTTTGCTGTAATTTTGTTGACGCTAAAAAAAGTGCAATCTCCATTGTCCGCAAAAATGGTTCCCTTTGAATTTTGAATTTTCCTCATGCTTCCACCTCCTATTCGCATTTCCCAAGGACATCTCAATCTTCTCGAAACCTGTTTTCGCAAATATCAATATCTTTACCTCGACCAATTGGGGTCTCCCATCGAGCCAGAACAGCAAGAGAGCCTCGCTTGGGGAACTCAATTTCACCTTTTGATGCAGCAGAGGGAACTCGGCCTGCCTGTTGAGGTTCTTTTGCAAGAGAATGCCGACCTCGATCGCACGGTTTCCTCTCTCGTACAAGCGGCTCCCGATGTGGTGAACGCTGAGGAAAACGCCAAGCGAGCAGCCGAACACCCTCGTACTCTAACTTGGGGCAGATATCTCCTCGCCGTTATTTACGATCTCTTAATCGTCACTCGCGATCGCGCCCAAATTTTCGACTGGAAAACCCATCGCCAGCCTCAAAGCCGCGATCGCTTGGCTCGCAACTGGCAAACCCGTCTCTATCCCTTTGTTTTGGCCGAAACTTCCGATTTTATCCCCGAACAAATTTCCCTGACTTATTGGTTTGTCGGATCCCGTCCCCAATCCTTAAAATTCAGTTATAATACCGTTCAACACGAACAAACTCGGAACGACCTTAACGACCTTTTAACCCAACTTGAAGAAGCCCGATATCGGCTCGATCGCGATCTCCTCCCCTTTCCTCAAGTTTCCGAACAAAAAGGGTTCTGTACTCACTGTGAATTTGCCGCATGCTGCGAGCGAATTCCAGAAGACAAAGAAAATATAAAGACTGCAAATTTACTGCTTTCTTTAGATAGCATCGAAGAGATTCCTTTATAAAGTATTCTTCTCACATTAAATTTTTTTCAACAAAAAATTGATAAATCAGGATAAAAAATTATGAAAAAGATACAAGTTCCCTCTTCATTAATTCACTGGACGACTTTAGGTTCGTTACAGCTAATTAATGCGGTTATTATTATCCCCGTTAGTTTCTTTTTGGCTTCACAAGAAGGAGTGAAAGTGCTTTTGGGTGCAACCCTAGAACTATCAGGGGATTTTAGTCCAGAAAGCTCGGCAATGGCGATATTTGTAACCTTAATTATTGCCACTATTGCTCTGATTGCTGGAATTATTTCAATTTTTATTAGTTTGATAATGTTACGGGAGAAAGAATGGACATTATTAGGAACGACTATTGTTCAAGGTTGTATTATCGGTACGGAACTGACTAAATTTTTCTTGTATGTCAAACCGAATTTTCTCGCTTTGTTTGGTGCTTTAACCATCGTTGCTTTATGCTTGCTCAAACTGAAAAAACGTGCAGATCTACAAAAACAAGCATCTATCCCCTTAGAACCAACTGGCGATCCCTTACAAGAACCCGTACAAGTTCATAATGAACAATGAACAACTTAAAACTTTTTTTGAGGTTAAAAAGTGGAAATCGATCGCGATCGCATTAAAGAAAAAGCCAGAGAAATAGGCTTTCATAAAGTCGGAATTGCGGCGATCGAGCGAGAAGATGGTTTAGAAAATAATCTGCAAACTTGGTTAGATTCCGGTTATCATGCAGAGATGAAATGGATGGAAAATCCCAACCGTTTTGATGTTCGCAAGATTATGCCGGAAGTGCGATCGATTATTTCTGTAGCGTTGAATTATTACACTCCTCATCAACATAAAAATGGAAGCGATCGCGGCAAGATTTCTCGTTACGGTTGGGGAAGAGACTATCATAAAATCCTTCATAAAAAGCTAAAAATTCTCACCCGATGGCTGGAAAATCAGGAAGAGGAAATTCAAGCGCGGTATTATGCCGATACGGGACCCATACAAGATAAAGTTTGGGCGCAACGTGCCGGACTGGGTTGGATCGCCAAAAATAGTAATGTCATTACGAGAGAATACGGCAGTTGGGTCTTTTTAGGGGAAATCTTAACCAATTTAGATTTGACCCCCGATCGCCCTCATACAGAACATTGTGGCACTTGTAGGCGCTGTTTGGATGCTTGCCCCACTAATGCGATCGCGCAACCTTTTGTAGTTGATGCCAATCGTTGTATTGCTTATCATACCATCGAAAATCGTGCAGAAAAATTACCCGCAGCGATCGCATCTCATTTAGAAGGATGGGTGGCAGGATGCGATATTTGCCAAGAAGTTTGCCCTTGGAATCAACGATTTGCTCGAGAAACAGATATTGCCGATTTTCATCCTTATCCCGATAATGTATCCCCGAATTTGAGGGAATTAGCAACAATTTCTGAGGAAGAATGGCATCAACGTTTTCCTGCGTCCGCTTTGCGTCGAATTAAGCCAGAAATGTTAAGGCGGAATGCTCGTGCTAATCTAGAGATGGGTAATGAATAATCAAAAAAAATGGCGATTAAATTAGTGATTTTTGATTTTGATGGCACCATCGCAGACACTCACCGCGCCTTTGTTGAGATCCTCAATCAATTATCTGAAGAATTTGGTTATCAACCCGTTACAGATGAAGAAGTTGCCCAGATGCGAGGCTTGAGTTCTCGCGAAATTGTAAAAAGATCTAAGATTTCTATTTTTAAAATTCCCTTTCTCTTACGAAGAGCAAAAGAAGAATTAAGCCAAGAAATTGCCAATATTTTACCTATCTCAGGGATTGAAATTTCCTTGAATTCTCTCAAAACCAAACAAATTAAACTGGGTATTTTAACTTCTAATATTGAAAAAAATGTCAGTGCTTTTTTAAAAGAAAATAATTTAGAGAATACTTTTGAATTTATTTATTCGGGCAACACGATTTTTGGGAAAGATAGAATTCTTCGCAAGCTCTTACAAGAATATCAAATCGATCCCCATTTAGTCGCCTATGTTGGGGATGAAACACGAGATATTAATGCGGCAAAAAAAAGTGGGGTGAAAGCGATCGGGGTTACGTGGGGATTTAATTCTCAAGAAATTCTTGCACAACACCACCCCGATCTTTTGGTCGATTGCCCGCAAAGTTTAGCGGATGCAATTGTCAGTTTATTGTAAATAATATTAGTGCAATGTTAGTATGAGTCTATTGCCTCCGATATTTAGTCTAGAGTGTACGGTTGTATCTCTTGCAAATAATCGAATGCAACAATTTTGTTAGATGTCTTAACACCATTAGCTTTGCGATCGCTACCCTTGAAATCTCGCGAAATGGTAATTTTGGAGAGAATCTCCGCAAGAATTTTTTCCCTTTGCTCTTGGTAATAAGTTGGATCGTCTTCTTCGAGGAAGTTTAACTCTTTGGCAACAATGTAATCCACTTCGGCAAGGAGCAAACCTAAAATGCGATCGCTTGCAGCCTTCTCTAAGATTGTCCCCATGAAATCGGCTTCCGATTCAGAGAGTAAAACATCGGTATTTGATTCGGATAAGAGAGCTCGGATTGACAATCGGTAATATTCGAAGGCCAATGGCTCTGAGGTCTTTAAACGAGCACCAAGAGTCTCATCAAAATTAACGTATTTTCCATTCAAAACTTTCACTTTTCTCTGCCAAATTTCCCGAGCCAAACGCATCCAAGCATGAGGGGAAAAAATTGCCGATTGAGTGGCAATTTGTAAACCTTGAGCAATCAAACCGTGACTCAAACCGACCAATGCCCAATGCAATTTAAGAAAGTTTTGTAACTCTCGACGTTTTGGGAGTTGATTGCGATATTTTGGGTGGACGAGAGGATAAATAGTTTGCTTGAGCAAAATATTTGCTTCGAGCCGCTCATTCAGAGAAAGTTTCTTACCCGCACTTCCCGACCATAACATGCGAGAACTCAATCGTTGATTGACGAATACAGCATCGCCATATTGAGCGATTCTCACCCAACTATCAATATTTGCACAACCTCCGATAGGAAGCTGAGTATTCCAGCCTTTAGCCTTCAAGAAAGCATCTTTCCGAAAGGCAACTTGCACCGTTGTTCCAAAAGGAAGATACTCGAGGAGCATTCGATAATGAATGTCTTCCTGGAGTACGTGACAAACTTCGCCCGAGCCGACGGGTGGAGTAAAATCTAATTTAGTGTGAAGACAATTGACGCGAATGGCTTGACAAGAGGCGATCGCAACTTTCGGAAAAGCCGAGATAGCTTTCGCAAATTCTTCTATACAATTGGGGAAGAGGAGATCGTCATCATCGAGTAGTTTGATCCAATTACATCGAGCTATCTCCACGCCTTTATTGATGCTGGCCGCGCGACCTTTCTTTGTCGGGTTGACATAATATTTAATGCGCTCTCCCAAACTATTGAGATACTCTCGAGTGCCATCATCAGACCCGTCATCAATGACTACCACTTCACAAGAAAGAGTTTGCTCGAGGGCAGATGAAATCGCGAGTTTTAGGAAAGAAAGGCGATTATAGGTGGTAATAACAATGCTAAATTTGTTACTCACTGCTTGACTATCAACACTTACTGCTTTGCTATTCATAAAATTGTGGGCTTAAGCGGAGAAAAATTCTTTCTGCAATCGCTTCAGAATTCTTGCTCCTTTTTTACACAGGGTATTTTGCAATCTGAGTGTATTCTCCTCTGCCTCTCCACACTGAACCAAATAATCCCCTATTTCCGACCACGACCAGCCTTCTACGATTCTCAGTCGGAGAATTAAAAATTCTTGAGGTTTCAATGTTTTCAGAACTTTTTCAAGTTTTGAGAGGTTTGGTGCAGTTGAGAAATTCAGGTTTTCGTTTTCTCCAAACAAACTATCTATAATTTTGCTCTTTTCGACTCGTTTTTTCTGTGATATTTGCCCTCGACTATATTCGAGAATAATGTTATAGGTAGTTTTCTTAAACCAACCGGGTAAACAAGGTATTCTATCTCCTCGATCAATTTTTGTGGCAGCTCGATGGTACGCCTCTGTAAATATCTCATGGTCGCAACGCAGAGAACATGTAGGAAACAATCGTTTTTTGCTCCGAATAAAAGGCAAGATTGAATTAGGATCGGAACCTAAGAGCACTTCAATGGCAAACAAATCTAGCTCGTTTCTTGTAGACATTTTTCCAAAGGGTCAATGGATTTTAGCGATCGCACTCTTTTTATCCCGATAAGAGTTAGGCGCTTTTTTGAGAAGCACTGCTATCCCTCTAAGTATTATTGTTCCGAGAAGAAAAAAAGTGACACTGATTTTGCAAACACTTTACCGAGATCGCGATTCATCAAGGAACTCAAGAAATATTACGTTTTGTTAAATTTAAGGCTTGCGAACTTTAATCAAGAGAAATGATTCGATCGCATTGCGCGTTTAACAAGATCGACGAATTCTGAAACCAATATTTAGGTAGCGATCGTTTGGTAATTTTAGACTACGTATTTTAGACTACGTATTTTGAACTACATACTTTTTTAATACTACACCATATCATACAAACCAAAGCAGTCTATTTTCTCTCTTCACAAATATTTATATTCTCTTCGCGATCGCCTGAGTTTGCTCTCTCTAGATCGTGACCTAACGCGAAAAAAATTCTCAAATTACAAATATTTTTGCAAAAATACGGCTAACTTTTCCCTCGTAGCTGGAGGAGCTTTATCTAAAGGTGTTAAAATTGCATACTTCAAAGCAGAATGAGCATCAGATTCGGGAGGATTTTGACCAATTTGGTTCACTGTTTCGCGAATAACTTTTTGAGCATTAGCTGCATTGCGATGCAGATGTTCAATTATCATTTCAACGGTAACGTTATCGTGGTCGGGATGCCAGCAATCATAATCTGTGACCAAAGCAAGGGTTGCATAGGCGATTTCTGCTTCTCGTGCTAATTTTGCTTCGGTTAAATTGGTCATGCCAATGATATCGGCTTCCCAACTGCGATACAAATTCGATTCAGCTTTAGTTGAAAAAGCAGGGCCTTCCATGCAAACATATGTTCCGCCTCGATGGGATTTTACATCAGGGAGCTTTGAGCTTTCGATCGCATTGACTAAAACGGCAGCTAATTGACGGCAAACCGGATCGCCAAAAGCAATATGAGCAACAATTCCTGCGCCAAAAAATGTAGCTGTTCGATTTTTGGTGCGATCGATAAATTGATCGGGAACCACCATATCTAAAGGCTTAATTTCTTCTTTGAGGGAACCGACGGCTGAAGCGGAAATTAAATATTCAACCCCCAATTGTTTCATCGCATGAATATTAGCGCGAAAAGGTAACTCGGAAGGTAATAGATGATGATTGCGTCCGTGTCGTGCCAGAAAGACAACAGGAATACCATCTAGTGTCCCGACAATGAGCGCATCTGAAGGATTGCCAAAAGGCGTACTTAAGTGCCTTTCTTCGACATTCTTTAACGCCTCCATTTTATAGAGACCGCTACCGCCAATAATGCCAATTTTAATATCTGTCATAATTTTTAACTCTAAATACAGGATTCTAAGAAGATTGTTCCTTTTCCTTTTTAAATTCCCACCATCGATTTAAAGGATAGTAAATTACCGGAGCCCAAAGACTACTAATTACGGCTGAAGATAAAGCAATTCGTTGATGTTCCGTCCACACGAGGGCTATATTGCGAATTCCTTGCAGGCTATATTGTACCGCAGTAATGGTTTCAGAAATGACCGCGCCACCAAAAACAATTAAGGCAATTGAAATAAAATCCTCTTGAATATAGCGTTTTTTATCAATCAGACCCGTAAGAATGCCAACGATCGTTAAACTCCAAATATGGGAAGGGTAAGAGATAGAAACGTCTTCTATGGGATTGATAAGATTGGTGGGATCGATCGCAATAGTGCGATCGATCCCATCAATTACGTCAATTCCATCTAAGGCAGTCATGCCATCTTGAATTAAACCCAAGGTAATTCCCGCGATCGCACCTTGAAGTGGAGTGCGTTTCACACTCCACACGACAACCCAGATCAATAACCAATTTGGACGAATCCCCAATAATTCAGTACCGGGTAATCGTGTTGGTAGGACGAGCAAACAAATTAAAACCGAACCAATAATAATCAGCCAATCAAAAATTTGGCGCAGGCGAGGAGAAACTTCAAAGATTTTTAACACAATATCGATCGAAATTGTTAGGAGGATAGGATTAACAGGATGTTCAATGGAAATTATAAATAGTTAGAATTTTCTCTAAATGAAGAGATAAATTATAAATTTATCTTCGATCCTGTACTGCTAATTTTCCTGTAATTGTTACTTGTCTTTTAACTTACTTTTAAAAGGGTGAATAGCAACCCATTCCAAGAAATCAATAGGAGCAGTAAGAGTGACAATGACTTCAGGAGCGGGACTTTTTTCTAAATCCACCGATTCGACTTTACCGATCGCAAAACCGGGAAGAAACAAATAACTGGCTGGAGAAGTAACAATTGTATCTCCAACTTTAACGCTAGGTACTTTCTCGTAGAAGACCATTGTTGCCTTCTCCTTTGTTCCACCTTGGATATAACCCATGTCACCACTACGAGTCACTTTTGCACCAACTTTGCTGGTAGGATCGCTAATTAAAAGCACTCGACTGGTATTAGGCGTTACTTTAATGATGCGTCCGACCAACCCTCCCGGACTGGTGACAATGTAACCTTCTTGAATACCATCATTACTGCCGCGACCGAGGAGGATCTGTTCCCACCAGTGATCGACACTCCGCCCGACAATGGGTGCATCAATAACAGCTTGATTTTGCTTTTGAGAATATTGAATGAGTTCTCGCAGTTTGCTATTTTCCTTTTCCAGTTCGTCGCGTTCGGCTTTGAGTTTAGTCACTCGCGCATCAATTAAGCGTTCTTCAGGAATGGGATTTCCATGAAAAGGACGCATGACTTGATAATAGATTTCGGTAACGATCGCACCTTGGGTACGACGAATGAATAAGGCTAGACCGAGAACTAGCCCTATTAATATCAACCGAGATCCGTAACGTTCCCACCAACGACGCATTGTAAACATGGTTATTTTATGAATCCTCGTCGAGCGGTTTTTGGGTTCTATCGCGATCGAGCCATTATTAAAAAAATTAATTAATAATGACTGATAAACAGATAATTGGCTGCGAGCAATTGTCCTCGAGCAATCGATCTCAATCGTACAACCTAAATCGTGCGAGAACGACCGCTAAAGACTCGTTCGAGTTCTTTGAAGTTCTCGAGAACGCGACCGGTACCCAAAACCACGCAACTTAAAGGATCGGCTGCAACGTGAGTAACAATTCCCGTTTCGTGACTGATTAGGGTATCTAACCCTTTCAGTAATGCACCGCCTCCTGCCAACATGATACCGCGATCGATAATATCGGCAGCAAGTTCCGGGGGCGTGCGCTCGAGAGTCCGCTTAACGGCATCGACAATGACGGCGAGAGGTTCGCTCATACTTTCGCGAACTTCGGGTGCTTTAATCGTGACCGTCCGAGGCAAACCCGAGAGGAGGTGTAAGCCGCGAACTTCCATAGTGATGTCATCATCATCAGGAGAGGGATAAGCAGAGCCAATATGAATCTTGATTTCTTCTGCCGTTCTTTCCCCCACCACAAGATTGTGGACTTTTTTCATATATTGGGTGATGGACTCGCTGAGTTCGTCTCCTGCCACTCGTACCGACTCGCTGAGGACGGTTCCTTGCAAGCTGAGAACGGCAACTTCTGTCGTTCCACCGCCGATATCAATAATCATGTTTCCGGTGGGTTCGGCTACGGGAAGCCCCGCACCGATTGCTGCTGCGACAGGTTCGTCAATGAGATATACATCCCTTGCACCTGCTTGAGAAGCCGCCTCCATGACGGCTCGGCGTTCTACTCCCGTGACACCACTGGGAATACCAATGACGATACGAGGAGAAACAAGCGTTCTGCCTTCGTGAACTTGGCGAATAAAATGCTTGAGCATGAGTTCTGCCGTGTCAAAATCGGCGATGACCCCATCCCGCAGGGGACGTAAGGCGACGACGTTACCGGGGGTTCGCCCCAGCATTTTCTTGGCATCTTCTCCTACAGCAAGAGGAACCTTTAAATCTTGGTCGATGGCAACCACCGACGGCTCTTGCAGTACGATTCCTTTGCCAGAGACATAAACCAAAGTGTTAGCGGTACCGAGGTCGATACCCATGTCTCTCGATAATGTAAAGCGACTAAATATACCCACTCCTAATTTACGCCCCCAAAGTGCGACAGTTTGGCTAAATTGTATCTCGGTCTTGTTTGTAAATGTTAATCCATTTTTAGGGATGGAATCGATGTGGATTTTATTACGTTTTGCTCTTCGCGTCTAGTCGAAGGCAGATTTTCTCAGTTTTGTAAACCCTATCGATCGCGCCACAATTGATAACCCATTTCGTGCGATCGCTTTTCTCGTCAGGAAAATTTTATATTTTTCTCTCGCAATCGCGATAAGCGATCGGCTACACTAATTACCAGTTGTCAAGAACCAATGTACTTAAAATATCATGAATTTGAATATCGTTCACTTGGTAGGTCATGCCGGACGAGATGCAGAAATCAGATATCTCGATAGTGGCAACCAAGTTGCCAATCTCACGATTGCAGTCCGGCGACCCAGCCGCAATGCTACTGGCCCGGACTGGTTTAATTTAGAAATGTGGGGAAAGACGGCTGAAATTGCTGCAAACTATGTCAAAAAAGGTAGCCTGATCGGGATTGAGGGATCGTTGAAATTGGAAACTTGGGAAGATCGGAACAATCCCGGTATTAATCGCTCGAAACCCGTCATTTCTGTCAGTCGCCTGCATTTATTGGGATCGAAGCGAGATATCGACACTTCAATGATAGAAGACCTTTAAAGTCAAGGGTTCTGTCCGTCAGCAAGGTTGAGGTACTGAGTTTTACTCGTTATTTACTCAACTTTGCTTAATTTGATATCGATTTACCGTTGAATTCCTCATCAAACAGTTACTCACCCTTTACTCAGCTTGCCCTATCTCTCGGCGATCGCCTATAGTTCTGATGTACCCAAAAAAATATCCCTAGGTGTCAACTAG
>NZ_JCAMRX010000014.1:93379-112286 GCF_059821285.1 Spirulina sp. LEGE 11439 | reverse complement strand
TTACTGTACTATTTATCTCTTTTTAGCACAACAACTTCGGTAGACCCGATTTTTCCTACACCGTAATCACAGTCATTGGGAGAGAGTGGGAGAGGTAATTTGATTGTGAGGGAAAAGGAGGGCAATCGGGAATTCTGGAGCGCTCAATTGCGATCTTACACTGAGACAAATAAAAAAAAATTGTTAGGACTTACACATTGACAAAAAGACCAAAACAGGAAGATGATATGTTGAATGCTCACGCGATTGCAGTAAAAAAAACATTAGACAAGTCTCTAAGCCATCAACAGCCAAGCAGATAGAAAAGCTAACAGCGTTAATGTATATAGTTGTCTCAAAGAAAGAGAGGGATAAAACTCGATGGGACACAATTGTCAAACTAAGCTGGATGTATCCTTCCTTGGTTTTGCTTCTAAATGGGGCGATCGAACATGGCAAAATCTTCGCGCACATTCCGAACTTCATTTAAAGCAATGCCTTGATATTCGACCCAAGCATGAGCCTCAAATTCACCGCGATCGCGTCGCACCCCGATTCTCAATTCACTCTCAATTCCCTGCCAGTAAAGTAAATGCCACAAGACCAAAGATTGTTTTAAACAATTGGCGCAGGGTTGACAATAACGAGCGGCAATTTTGACCATTGCGGCGGTTTGCGTTACCTGTTGTTCTTGTTCCGAACCAGAAAGTGTTAAATTTTGCTGAGGGAGTCGAGTTAATAGCTTTTGGATTCTTTTCAGACCCAAACGAGGCAGCGCGATCGCAACAAAAATCAAACCCAAAAACGCCCGCAAAAAAAGCGATCGCTCTCGAGGGGATAAATTTTTTAAAGTCGCACATTTACGAACCAGTAACTTGAACCAGCCCATGTTCGCTCAATTGCTCGATTAACTCTAACAAATCTCGTTTTAAGTGTATCTTATCAACTTCATACTCTGCCAATAACAATTGATAAGCTGCTTGAATAGACTCAGATTCATTCAAAACGATCAGCATTCGCGTCCCCACTTCATCCAAGCCAAAATATTCTTCACTCTCGAGATTGAGCAAAACAGATTCCCCCGCCAAATCTTGGATGAGAATATCTTCAGCTAAAGAAACTTTTTGAGTTAGGACTAAATCGGACATTGAGGAAAAGAAAAAAGAGAAGGAAGGAAAAGGGAGAGAGGGGAAAGAAAGAACTCGCTTGTTCTGTTGGGTGTGAGGATTTTACCTCTCTCGCGCGATCGCAATGCCAACAAAAAATTAGCTGACAACCAATTGCCCTTCCGTGGTTAAACCAATCGTGCCATCTAACTTAGCGTTATCCAATTGCGTGCCGATTAAATTTGCACCAATTAGATAAGCTCCAACTAATAGCGCACTCGCCAAATTGGTATTGAGCAAATTTGCATTAGAAAGATTGGCATCTGTGAGGTTAGCGCCGATAAGATTCGCATCGCTGAGATCCGCGCGAACTAACTTAGCTTCGCTAAGATCCGCACTTAAGAGCTTAGCCGAGACGAGATTGGTGGTACTTAAATTTGCTCCACCGAGATCGGCACTGCTCAAATTAGCACTATTAAATTTTGCCCCAATGAGATTTGCGCCAACCAATTTAACGGCTCCCAAATTGGCCTCGCTCAAACTGGCGTTAACCAAAGTCGCAAACGTTAAATCCGAGGCGCTTAAAACGGTTCCATTGAGATTAGCATCAAAGAGATTGATTCCTTTTGCATCCGCGCCTCTAATGTTGGCTCGGGTTAAATCGGCATTGACGAAGTTGGCATAACTCAGATCGGCACCGCTTAGATTAGCACCACTGAGGTTAGCGCCACTAAGATTCGTGCAGTACAGATTAGCACCACTGAGGTCAGCGCCACTGAGGTCAAAGTTGCTCAAGTTGGCGTGACTCAAATCTCCGCCTTGGCATTTCTTCGTTTCGAGTAATCTTTCGATATCTCCAGTATTGTCAGCCATATTCTTTGTTGAATGGGTGGGGTGCAAGTCAACCAAAATAATAGCAGCATTAGGGGGTTGTGATGAGTTTTGCACGTTGAGTTTTGAATTGAGAGAATATGCTGTTAGAAATAAGCAAATTTAAGCACTCATGACCCAACCCAAACAATATCAGATTGGCTTGTTGATTTACCCCGGCATGACTCAACTCGATATTTGGACGTTTTATGCGTTCCGGGAGGAAGCATGGGACAAGTAGAAACCATGCAAGATCTGGAAGTTTTGGGCTTTTTGCAGGAGCGGGGAAAAACGGCTCAATATATTACATCTGTTTGTACGGGGTCTCTCATTCTGGCGGCGGCGGGTTTGCTTCAGGGATATCGTGCGGCTTGTCACTGGGCATTTCGCGAGCAATTGGCGCTATTTGGTATGGAGGTTGGAACGGAATGCGTTGCGGTCGATCGCGATCGCATTACAGGGGGTGGCGTAACAGCAGGATAGATTTTGCTCTCGTTGTTGCCAAGGAGCTTTTCGGGGAGGAAATGGCAAAAACAATCCAAAGTACAATCCTGCGCTGTATGGGAAGCAGCAAGCGCAGGACGAGACTTTTCAGTTAAATATATTCTACGACCTCTTCGGTGGGATAGCGGACTTTTTTGCGGGTAGCATATTTGTCATCTTCAGCGCGATATCCTGCGGGACAAACGACAACGGCTTGATAGCCTTTTTCTGCTAGTCCTAAAATTTCATCGTACTTATCAGGGACAAATCCTTCCATCGGACAAGTATCGATGCTCAACATCGCCGCACAAGTCATGTACTGTCCGAGGGCAATATACACTTGTCGGGTTGACCAGTCGTTGATATTGAAAGGGTAGGGGGGTTTTTGCAAAAATCCTTTGACAACATTGCCGAATCCTTGTAGGTTTTCGATGGGAGTTTCTTGGACTTCTGCCATCCGTTGAACGTAGCGGTCAACATCAGTCGCGTTGATATCTTTTTTAATTGCTAAGACAACAAGATGAGAAGCATCAACAACTTGATTTTGTCCCCAAGAATGAGGCAGTAATTGTTGACGAATGGCCGGATCGCGAACGATGAAAAATTTCCACGGTTGCAGTCCAAAAGAAGAAGGAGCAAGGACAAGACTTTGTTCTAGGATTTTCCAGATATCATCGGGAATTTTTTTGGAGTCATCAAACTTTTTGACTGCGTAGCGCCAATAAAGTTGTTGGTGGACGGATTCAGGGGAGAACTCAGAAGGATTCATAAATATGCAGTGCGATCGAGTTAACAAGTTTTATCGCTCGTTATGTTAGCAGAAAATGAGACCGGAGACGATCCGATCGCTTCAATGCTATAGAGCCATAACAAGCCCGTACAGTTTTATTTGGATAGAGTGAAGTATAAAAGTTAAATTACGATCGAGCGATCGCAGTATCAATAAAATTGAAAATTTTTAATTGTTAGTAGAATGCAACCCTGACTGGACTCAAAAACTCTTATTCGCCTTAACTCGGTTTACGTTTTAACAAAAATCCACCCACACCGACGACGAAAAGACCCAGCAAAGAAGTCGGTTCGGGGACTCGCTGGGATTCTGCTTCATTAAAAAACCAATTATAATTGCTATTAAAGAAAATATTGCTGCGGGTAATGGCAAAATGTTGATTCCCCGTTTCATTATTCGTACCGAGGTTAGTGCCAAAACTTTGCGATTCTGCAAAACCCGTTTCGCTATTATCGAATCCCAAAAGAATATCGGCTGCATCAGTCAAACCGACAAAATTGAGTGCAAAGGTATAATCGTCATCTGTCCCGGCAATTTCATCAACTCCAGCCATTGAATAGAGCATTCCGGCAACATCATCGGCACCTAAGTTGCGTTGGGTTTCGCCAAAAAAAGCACCTTGCTGTAGGACAGCCTCTGTATTGCTGTAGCCAAGAGCATTCCCCACTGTGCGATCGGCGTTGGCTGAATAATTATCGCCGATGGGGAGTTGGGAAATATCGCGAGTATAGGTGGTTGAGTCTACAACACCTAGATCGGTTGCAAAAGGGTCGTTATCTGCGATGCGAAAAAAGTTGCGATTTTCGTCATCTCCCCGTAAATCGTCTGCCGAGCCAATGATACCATCTGCCCCAGCATTTAGGTCTAAACTCCCGTTTGCGCCCGGTCTTGCCTTTGTATAGTTTCTTCTGTTTCCACCCACTCCCGATTCTGAACCGAGATTCGGATGTGCCAATCCTAAAGAGTGACCCAACTCATGTAAGAGTACTGATTCAAAATCTATTTGATTATTGTTAAGTTCTGCGAAATCGAGATTTCCGGTGGTGGGGATGAGGTTGTTCCATGTATTGATAACATTCTGAGTTGACCCGATCATCTCTTGAGCAAATATACTGCTGGAGTCGATGCCGATGTCGATACTGTAATGCCCTCCCGTGCCGTTATAACCGATTTGGTGAGCCACCCGAGGCGTGTTGAAGCTATTGAAGAGAAAGGAAAACGCATGGCTGGGACGAGCATCTGCGATCGCGATCCCCAGAGTCAAAGCACCAAGGCTGTAGGGAATATACCGTGAAAATCTGGAGAGGAAGTCAGAGCGCATAGCTTAAAGATTGTTAACTTATTTACTACAATAAAAATAAAAGAAAAGGCTGGAGATCGGCCATGACTCCCCTTTTTTTAAGCAATGTAACTAAGTAAAAACCACAATGATGCGATCGCGGGCCAACGAAATCCGCTAAAGACGCAATAACATCCGCTATTACTCTGGATTTGTTTATGAACTTTTACTTAAATCCGGTTTTATCAACATAATATTAATCAGTTATCTATCTTCTTCAAATCCTCTCACTTCTCCTAAAGTATATAAAGGTCTGCCTTTGACTTCTTCGTAAATGCGTCCGATATATTCTCCTAAGATCCCAATGCTGACCAGTTGTACCGCCCCAAGGAAGAAAACGGCAATATGAATGGTGGCAAAACCCGTTAAAGAAGCGGTAGGCTGGACAATGCGCCAATAGAGAACCATAAACGCCATAATTAACGCGATCGCGGCGGCAAATAACCCCATATACGTTGAAATTCGTAAGGGAATGCGAGAAAAGGAAATAATCCCATTTAAAGCAAGGGAAAATGATTTACGAAAGGTATATTTTCTCGCTCCCGAAAAGCGAGAATCTCGTTCAAATTTAATTGCAGTTTGACGAAATCCCACCCAAGAACGCAGTCCTCGTAAATAGCGATTGCGCTCGGGCATTGCATTTAAAACATCAACGACTTGCCGATCCATTAAGCAAAAATCCCCTGTATCTGTAGGGATGTCGATATCGGCAAGGCGTTTGAGAATACGATAAAACCAATAAGCATACAACTGTTTCAGCCAATTTTCTCGATGACGCTTGCTGCGTTGGGCATAAACCACTTCATAACCTGCTTGCCATTGTTCCGCCATCGCGATCGCTAATTCGGGAGGATCTTGTAAATCTGCATCCATAATAATAATGGCTTCCCCTCGCACAAAATTCAGCCCCGCAGTGACGGCAATTTGATGACCGAAATTTCTTGCCAAACTTAAATAACAAAAACGAGGATCTTTCTCGTGCAGTTCCCGCATGAGAAATAAAGAGCGATCGCGGCTGCCATCATTAATTAAAATAAATTCTGCCGTCCCATCCAAATTGTTTGCGACTTCTTGTAAGCGCTTGGACAGTTCGAGAATATTACTTTCTTCGTTGTAAATCGGAATAACAAAAGTATATTTAGGACGCACTTTTTCAATGAACAATTATCAATAGGTCGATGGGATCTGGCAAATGCAATTCGCCATCCCTGCTCCCTATCGGGAACGCTAACACGAACGACCTCAATTATCAATGAACCACGACCAATTATCAATAAATTGCGAATTATCTTATCTTCCTAATTTATTGGGAATGCCCGCACAGCCCCCCGGAATCGTCGCGCGAGTTTGTTTGTCCCCCCAATAGCAGAGATAACAGCGTTGTTCTTCGCTGAGACGCTGAACTCCAGTAAAA
This sequence comes from Spirulina sp. LEGE 11439, assembly GCF_059821285.1. NCBI lineage: Bacteria > Bacillati > Cyanobacteriota > Cyanophyceae > Spirulinales > Spirulinaceae > Spirulina > Spirulina sp. LEGE 11439. The sequence goes on along the minus strand of NZ_JCAMRX010000014.1, from coordinate 106,305 downwards.
TTGGCTTTTTCGATGACGGCTCCGGTATGGGCTCCGGTTTCGTAATTGGGAGGGGTGGTGAGACTGCGAGGACTGGCGGTTTCCACATTCCCGTAAAAAAACCGCGTTCCTTTAATATCAGCTTCTCGTAAATCGGCATCGTATAACACCGTCCGGGCTAAATTAGCTTTGACGAGATCGCAATGGCTGAAGTTCGCACCGATGAGATAAGCCTCGCTTAAGTCTGTCCAGCGCAAATCGGTTTTAGAGAGGTCGGCGCGGGCGAGCATGACCCCGAGATCGATGACGCGCAACCCGTTCTTGCGATCTTCGTCGTAACCCCCAGCACCGTCGAGAATAGCGCGTCCTAAAAGCCCATCTCGCCGCAAGGGGGTTAAGAGTTTAGATTGAGAGAGAAAGCGCAGGATTTTGGCTTTTCCCGCCGCATCGACACTACTTAAAATTGCGGCGGTGCGCCCTTCGGCAAAAGCTCTCTCTTGCGGCCAATCTTCCAGCAAACCTTCATCACTTAAAGCGAGGTCGGAAATGCCTTGGAAATACGCATCGATGGTTTGTTGTTGGGTAATGGCGTTTTGGCGAATAGTTAAATCTTTAGAAATCACATATTGTTGCCATGCGACGTAGACCGCGAGAACGGCGATCGCAATTTGTCCGAAGGCTCCAAACCAATCCGCCCAAGAGCCGAACTCGTCCCAATTATTGGCTTGCAACCAAGTGCGAATTCCGCGAAATATGCCAAAAAAGCGAGCAAATCCAGCGATCGCCGCGATCGTGCCGACGGTTCCCAGTACAATTGCTCGTTCGGAAGGGGTGAGGAATTTTACCAACCAACGTCGAATCGCTGGGAAAATAATGCGAAGGGAAATGAGGAGGGTGACGAGGGAGCCAGCGAAGAGGAGCAAGGAGAGATTGAGAAACCAGCCCAGTCCCATGACTCCAATGGCAACGAGAACCACGGCTCCGTTGAAGGCTGGCGATCGTATTTCCCCATCTTGGGAATTTTGAGACGCGGTAAAGGTGCGGGACACCATCGCCAGTTGTTGTTGAGTGGGAAGTGGAAGCGGCGATCGCTCTTTCGTGCCGTTGTTGGCGCTAGTTGGTGGGGATTCAGGTTCAATGGTCATAGCGATCGCGAGTTTGCAGGTGATTTTTATTTTACCTGTTGCTTGTTCTGGATTTTGCCGCGATCGCATTCAATTCCTACCGCGAAGCCTTCGCAGTATAATAGTATTGTCCTTGCCTTTTCTGCGGTCATGACTTCAATTCAAACTGTTACCGCGCTTCCCGACCATACTCAATTGCCTTGCGAAGACGGCACTTTTGTGAAAAACTTTCAAGAACATCCTCAAAGCATTCTCCTCACGGATTCGATTACGCCAATTCTCGATCGCATCCATTCCGACGAACAGTATTGTATTGGTCAAGATAGCGCGATTTATTGGCGCATGACGGATCCTCCCCTCGAAGGAGCAAAATCGCCAGATTGGTTTTATGTTCCCAATGTTCCCCCGACCTTAGATGGACAAATGCGGCGTTCTTACGTGCTGTGGCAAGAAATTATTCCGCCGCAAATCGTTATCGAGTTCGTGTCGGGAAATGGAGCAGAGGAGCGCGATAAAACCCCGTGGAAGGGCAAATTTTGGATTTACGAAACGGTGATTCGACCGGCTTATTATGGGATTTATGAAGTGAGACGGGAGCGAGTTGAGGTATATCGGTTAGTAGAAAATCGCTATGAACTTATGGCAGTCAATGAGCGCGATCGCTTTCCCATTGAGGCGTTGGGAGTAGAGTTAGGGCTTTGGCAAGGACGCTATAAAAATGTCGAGTTGTCGTGGTTGCGTTGGTGGGATAGTGAGAGGAATTTATTGCTCACAGGAGAAGAAAGAGCAGAACAAGAACGTATCAGAGCCGATCGCGCCGAATTAATTTTACAACAAGAACGCCAAGAAAAGGAGCAAGAAAGAGCCAGAGCCGATCGCGCTGAGTCAGAGTTAGAGGCGTTGAAAAAGCGCCTTCGGGAATTGGAAGGTGAAGGTGTTTAACTTTGCTTTTTCTTTTGATCTGCTCCCCATTTTGTTCTCGATCTTTTTCTTGTCAAACTCTTTCGATTCCAAAGACATGGATCCTGATTACCACTATTTTTTTAATAAATGCGATCGCTCCCGATACGCTTTGAGGAAGCGATCGTATTCACTCTCAGCACATAAAACCAATCTGGCATTTTCACAATCGTGCGACTATCCGAGGAATCATATTTGATTGCCTTGTTTACTTTTGCGATCGCGAATCGTACAAAGTATAACTGATCTCAATATAGTTCATTCACTGATAACTGTTCCCTGAAACCGCGCCACCTCGACGCGGATCTCCTGCACCTTCCATCTTTCCTTCCGGTGTTTTTCTCACTCCATGAACGCCGCCAAAAAACATATTTTTATCGCTCCAACAATGAATATTCGTCCCTTCAGGAAAATCAAGAGTTTTTAAACTTTCCTCGCAATAAGGCGGTTCAATACTAAATAATCCATTTTCCCAATGAATGCGAGGATTATTAATTGCTTGCTCAATAGAAAAATCAAAATCAATTAAATTAGAAATAACCTGTAAAATTGCCGTGCGAATGCGATTCGATCCCCCCGAACCCAGCACGATTTCTGGTTTATTATTTTTCAAGACGAGAGTCGGAGCCATCATCGAAGAAATGCGCCGATCGCACGGCCATTCATGAAACCCCAAAGGATTCAAATCCGCCTCTCCGAGCATATTATTCATCATCACTCCTGTCCCCGGAATGACATAAGAAGAACCTTCTCCATTCGATGTCGTTGCCGTCGCTGCATTCCCTTCCTCATCCATAACGCTAACATGAGTCGTACTGCCCCATTTATTTAAAATTCCTTGTAATTTATCGCGATATTGATCCACATGATTCCCCGAGAGAAACTCATGAGCAACATTCTCTTGATAGATTCTCGCATCGTAACCATCTTTTCTCGCCTCATTGGTCAAACACATAATATGAGACAGAATTTGTAAATGGCGATCGCTTCCAAATTCAAGCGCTTGAAAATTCACCGTTTCTAATAACTCTAAAGCAAAAGCAATCAGCGCTCCACCCGAACTCGGGGGCGGGTTGGTCAGCATTTTTCGCCCGCGATAATCGATCGCTAAAGGCTGCCGACGAAGGACTCGATATTCTCGTAAATCCTCTAATGTTAAATAGCCTCCTTTCTCCTGAGAATCTTGCACCAATTTGCGGGCAATTTCTCCTTGATAAAATAAATCTGCTCCTTCCTCCGTCAAAGCCGTCAGGGTATCGGCCAGATCCGCACAATATAAAACTTCCCCTGCCTGCAAGAGGCGATCGCTCGGGGCATAAATTTTCCGCGATTCCGGCAGAGCAAGTAAAATAGGAACTAAAAGTTCGCTAATACAAAATCCTTGAAACGGGCTAATTTTCACCCCATTTTTGGCATAAGCGATCGCCGGTTCGGCAACAACTTTAAACGGCAATCGTCCCAATTGTTGATGCACGGCAAAAACTCCGGCAACATTCCCCGGTACCGCCATCGCCCCTAAACCAATGTGAAAAGCCTGCACCGCATCGCCAAAGTTAACATCGACTTCATAAAAATCAACTTCTTCTAAAGGTCTTTTCTGTCTTGGCGTTTGCGTGAAAAAATCAAATAAAATATTCTCCCCTACTCTTGTATGTGCCAAAAGAAATCCCCCACCTCCCGCCGAAGTTAGAAGCGGTTCCACCACAAAAGAAGCTAAAATGGCTGCGATCGCCGCATCAAAAGCATTGCCTCCCGCGAGAAACATTGCTCGTCCCGCTTCTGCGGTTTTGGGGTGTCCGGCAGCAACAATGCCGCGAGTTTTGGATTGAGCGATGGTCATGGGGAATAATTATCTACAATAAAGAATTCGCGTTTTCTAGAGTAGTCGAGACCGTGAGCGATCGCTTACAAGGAAATAGAAGGATTTGAGGCAGAATGAGTAAGGAACACTACCAAGATTATCGCGATTTAGTCTATCAATTACTAAAGTGTTCGAGTGATGAAAAACTCGACCTTCTCGCCGATCGCAGAGAACTCCTCGATGCGGGTTTGGTGGAAACTCTCTCGCAAATTGCCGCCGAGTTAATTGCCAAAGGGGAGTTTAGCGAGGCACAGAATTTACAAAAGCTCGCGACTCGTATTAATGCCGACCTCGGCAAGATTTCCGCTCCCGAAGAGCCGGTGATTCCCTTGCAAGCCAAACAAGAAGCCGATCGCTTGTTACAACAGGGGATCGATCGCTATCAAACCAGTCAGTTTAAATCGGCGTTGCATTCTTGGCAACAAGCCCTCGGGATTTATCAAGAAATTGGCGATGCGGCCGGAGAAGCCGATGCTCTCAGCAATTTGGGCATTGCCTTACAATCTTTAGGACAATATCAAAAAGCGATCGAGCGCTATCAACAATCTTTAGCTATCAAGCGAGAAAGCGGCGAATGGCTGCATATTTCCACCGCCAAGCGATCGCGCGAAGCCAGCCAAATCGAGCATCACGTCCAAGGGGAATACAATCTCGCCATGAAACTCGCTATCGAGCATTTTGACAAGCATTTTCTCCTTGCTCGTTCCATTGGCGATCGCCTCGGAGAAGCCAAATCTCTCGCTAATCTTGGTAGAGCCTATGAATCCCTCGGCCAGCACCTCAAGGCCATCGATTATCACCAACGCGCTTTAGAGATCGCGAAAACTATCGGCGATCGTTCATTGGCCTCTCGATCGCTACTCGATTTAGGTTTAGCTTGCGAAGCATCGGCAGCATACCCCCGAGCCGTAGAATGCTATCAACGCTATCTCGCTTTAACTGATTCTGGCAGCGAAGCCGATCGCGTCGATCTAGCCTTGGGCGGACTGGGAAATACTTATTATTGTTTGGCAGAATACGATCTCGCTTTAGATTACTATCAGCAGTATTTAATCATCACCCAAACTCAAAACGACCCCTCTGCCATCTCTACGGCTTGGAGTGGTTTAGGTAATACTTACTATTGTCAGAGAAACTACGAGAAATCCCTAACAGCTTATCGTCAAGCACTGACTTATAAGCAAGAATACGGCGATCGCTTCGGCGAGGCGATCGTACTGGCTAACCTGAGTAAAGTTCTCACGGCGATCGGCAATTATCAAGAAGCACAAACCTATCAACATCAGTCTTTAACCCTCAAGCGCAGTTTGGAAATGACCTCGGATTAATTGCCATTCTCTCGATGAACTGTCAAAATTGCGAGTTGCTAAGACCTCGATCGCCCCCTACAATCAAAACAAGAGCGACACCTCGGGCAAGCATTATGGCGCTAGATTTACGCAAATTTTTTCAAGCTACCAATCCCAGTAAAACCCTTACTGTAGAAGACGAGCAAGATCGCCTTTACTATATCGATTTTTCTGCGGTGCGAGGGGGTCAGATTATCGAAGAAATTCGCGATAATATCGCGTTCTTTTCCCCCGAAGAACCCACTTGTCAGTTATTCACCGGACATATCGGCTGCGGGAAATCGACGGAACTGCGGCGACTGGAAGCCGAACTCAAACAAAACGGCTTTCATGTCATTTACTTTGAGTCTTCCGAAGATTTAGAAATGGGAGATGTGGACGTGGGAGATATTTTACTTGCGATCGCCCGACGCGTCAGCGAAAGTCTCGCCAGCTTGCACGTTCCCCTCGAAGAACCCCGAGGCTTAAAAAGTCTCTTGCAAGGGGCTGCAAAATTATTGCAAACGGAAATCGAACTTTCCGGAGAGGCCTCAATTCCGGGAGTCGGAACCGTAAAAGGGAGTAGTGAAGGAGACTTTGCGGCTGAGGTTGGAGTCGGATTTGCCCAAGTTAATGCCAGCAATGAGGGATTATCCCTCGTTGCTCCCGGAATCGGAAAAATTACCGCCAAAGCCAAAAATAGCCCCGAACTCCGCAGTAAATTGCGCGAATATCTCGGACCTCGCACGGCTTCTTTGCTGGAAACGATTAATCAAGAACTTCTCGTACCCGCGAAAACCCAACTCAAGGCTCTCGATAAGGCAGGATTGGTGGTGATTGTCGATAACCTCGATCGCGTGGAAAATCGCCCCACAGCTTGGGGTCGTCCTCAACACGAATATCTCTTTGTCGATCGCGGCGAACAACTCAATCAACTCAATTGCCATGTTATCTATACCATGCCCCTCGCCTTGATGTTCTCCAATGACCTCAATCGTCTGACCAGTCGCTTTGCTACGGACCCTCACGTTTTACCGATGGTCCCCGTGCGCTTTAGCGATGGCAGCGAATGTTGTGAAGGCATGGCACTATTAAGGCAGATGGTTCTCGCTCGCGCCTTCCCTCGAGAATCTCCCGAACAACGCATCGAGCGCATCACTGAAATTTTCGATACACCTGAAACCCTCGATCGCCTGTGTCAAGTGAGTGGCGGTCACGTTCGCGGACTCTTACGACTGCTCAATGATTGGATTAAAAAACAACGTCAATTCCCCCTCACTCGCAAGATCCTCGAATTAGTCATCCGCAAGCAATACGATCGCATGAGTAAAGCGATCGACGATGAAGAATGGGCGCTTCTACGACAAGTTCGGGATAAAAAACGAGTCAGTGGCGATGCAAATTACGATGTTTTAGTCCGCAGTATGTTTGTTTATGAATATCGCGACGAGGAAGAATCTTGGTTTGAAGTAAATCCCTTATTAGCCGAATCAAAATATCTCGATATCGAGTGAGGAAGAAAGAGCGATGAACGATACCACGCAAAATTCCCTTGAAGAACTAATCTGGGCGATCGAAACCCAAGCCGATGTTAACGAATTTAACATTATTATCGTTCGCTGTAATTCGGCCAATTTGCGAAAGCGCTTAGAAAAACGCTTGCGATCGCTCTGTAAATTAAAAATCTGTTCGGTGGAACTCGCTCCCTCAACCACAAGACTTTATCGAACCTTACAGGCTCAATTCTGTCAGAATAGCCCGCAGGTTCTTATGGTTTCTAATTTTGAAGATCTCGCTCATTTAGAGTCCGTTCTCACCGGAGCCAATCAAATTCGTGAAGAATTTCGGAAAAATTTTCCCATTCCTATTGTCTGGTGGGTGAATGACAATGTTATTGCTAAAATTAAGCGCATTGCTCCCGATTTAGAAAGCTGGGTGACTACAGTCGAATTTGAATTAAGCGATGAAGATTTAATCGATTTTATTGAAAATTTAGCCGATGAGATTTTTACGCGGTTTTTAACACGAGGATCCGTTCGAGCTTTAGATTATGTCAATAGTGATTTAGATTTATCGATTTCCCGCCGACAAGAACTTTTAGCAACCCAACAAGAATTACGCGATCGCAACATTCAATTAGATCCTTATTTAGAAGGAAGTTTAGAATTTATCTTAACTGTGGCCGGTTCTACCTCTCTGCCTGATTCTCTCTTACAATACGAACGCAGCCTGCAACTACTTAAAAATTGTCACGAACTCTGCGATCGTGAAGAAAGTTCTAATTCTTCCTCCATCGATGAAGACCGACAAACAGAGAATAACGCCGATAATGAATGGCTGAGCTTAACCCAAAAAGGACGCTTTCCCAAACGTCAAAAAAGTGCAAGAATCGCAACTATATTTTCTCAGTTACACCAATCAAAAATCAAAGAACGTCATGGTTGCTTAGCTTACTGCTTGGGAGTCTGGTGGCGCAATTATGGCATTCAAACGCCTGTGTATTGCGAGCCTGCTTTTGAGATTGCGAGGGATTACTTTAGCGAAACAATTAATATCTTTGAAAAGGCCAATCGCGGCGATCTGGTTGCTAAATTTATTAACGCATTAGGAGATATATTAGAACGTTTGCAAGAATGGGAAAAATTGGAAAAGAATGGGAAAAAAGCCCTTAAACTCCATCAAAATCACCCCAATGCTTTTCGTCTGGCCCGAGCTTATGGATTATTAGCAGCGGCTGCTTTAGGGCAAAATAATTATGAAGATGCGATCGAATTATCAGGAAAAGCTATCTCAATCTCTAAACAAACTCCTCCAGATTCTCTCATTCCTAGCAAAAAAATACCCAACTTAGAATGGGTGCGTTCTTACAATCAAGCCAGTTATTTATTGATTTTAGCAAAAGCCAAAAAAGCATTAGGACTGATGCGGGAAGCCGTCGAACATCTACAAGTCGCAAAAACAAAAACAAGTTTTCTTTACGAACCGCAAAATTATATTGAGATTTTACAAGAACTTCACGATGCTTATCGCGATCGCAAAGAATATTTAAAAGCCTATCGTTGTAAAGCAGAAAAACATTCCGTACAACAACAATATGGATTGCGAGCATTCATTGGTGCGGGAAGTTTACAACCCAGCCAACAACTCAGCAATGATTTTGCGAAGAACATCATAGGAAGCGGTAAAATCGCTCGCGAAATTGTCGCTTCAGGAAGAGATAGCGATATTGCTAATTTAATCGAACGGATGAGCCGTCCCGATTATAAACTCACCGTGATTTACGGACAATCTGGAGTGGGTAAAAGTTCATTGATTCAAGCAGGATTAATCCCCGAACTCAAACAGAAATCAATTGGCACGCGAGATGTTTTAATTGTCTTACGTCGCGTTTATACCGATTGGATTCAAGATTTAGCGGAAGCCCTCGATCGCGAAGTGACAAACGCTCGAGAAAATTACCCTTCTTTTGAGTCTGGAGAGAAAAAAAAGATATCCGAAACAGATATAAAACAAAATCCACAAATAGAAATTGCCAGAATCATTAATCGACTCAATCAAAATGCTGACAATAATTTTTTAACGATTCTTGCCTTCGATCAATTTGAAGAATTCTTTTTTGTTCATCAAAAACTCAAACAACGGCAATCTTTCTATAATTTTATTGCGAATTGTTTAGATGTTCCTTATACTAAAATTATTTTTTCTCTACAAGAAGATTATCTTTTTTATTTACTAGAACTCACTCGCTATAAATCTCTAAATACAATTAATAATAATATTTTAGATAAAAATATTCTTTATTATTTGGGAAACTTTACACCGAAAGAAGCGCGATCGACGATTACAAGATTAACCCAAGAAACTCATCTCTTTCTCGAACTTTCCCTCATTAATGAATTAGTCGAAGATTTAGCCGGCGATCGCGGGGAAGTTCGCCCAATCGAATTACAAGTTGTTGGCGAACAACTTCAAGCCGAAAAAATTACCACCTTAGCCCAATACCTCGAACGAGGTCCTAAAGAAAGTTTGGTACAGCGCTATTTAGCAGAAACCCTTGAGGAGTGCGGCCTCGAACATCAACAAATTGCTCAACTCGTCCTCTATCTCCTCACGGATGAAAATAATACTCGTCCCTTGAAAACCCGCAAAGAAATTGAAAAAGGACTCCAATCTTTACTCCCTCAAACTAACATAAAAATAGAGAAACTCAATTTAGTTTTAAACATTTTTATTGAGTCCGGATTGGTCTTTGTCTTGCCAGAAATGTCAGGAATTCGCTATTATCAACTCGTTCACGATTATCTCGTGCGCTTTATCCGCAAGCAACACGGAGATAAATTACGCGCTCAATTAAAAGCAGCAGAAGAACGCAATCAAAAAAGTGAGGCTCGCTTGAGTCGTCTTTTAAGTTTTATAACATTAGGTGCGGCGGCGGCGGCGGTGATGTTAGGGATTCTCAGTCTTTCTTTACAACGCACGATAGACCGTCAGAAACGAGAAGAAGTGAATGCTGCTGTCAATGAAATTCGTGCTTTGAGCAGTTCCTCCGAAGCCCTTTTTTCCTCCGATCGCGTCTTTGATGCCCTACTGGAAAGTTTACGAAGCGGTACAAAATATCATCATATTTTACAACACCCTTATTATACGTTACCTTCTGCCCTCGATACTCACTTGCGTTCTGGGATTTTAACCGCATTGCAACAAGGCATATTTTGGGTCAGAGAATTCGATCGCTTAGAAGGTCATCGCGGTGATGTTTGGGCAGTCCGTTTTAGTCCAGATGGTCAATATATCGCCTCCGGGAGTGCTGATGGCACGATAAAAATTTGGGATAGAAACAGAAATCTGGTGGAAACCATTGAGGCTCATACAGGTAGAGTACGCGATTTTGATTGGTCTCCCACTGCCCCTCTTTTAATTACAGCCGGGATCGATCGCGCTCTCGTTCTCTGGAAGCGACAAGAGCGCTCATTTTCTCCCCTCAAAACCTTCAAAAAGCATCAAGGATTTATTAATACCGTTCAATTTGCTCCGGATGGAAAAACCTTTATTGCCGGAGATAACCAAGGTGAAATTATCATTCGGACGATAGAAGGAAAATTAGTACAAAGCTGGACGGCTCACAAGACGGCGATCGAAAAACTGCGATTCAGTCCCGATGGTCGCTCCCTCGTTTCCGTCGATACCGAGGGGGAAATTGCCATTTGGTTTTCTGACGGTACTTTAGCACGACGATTTCGCGGTCACCTTTTGCGGATAGAAAGCCTTGCTTTTAGTCCCGACAATCAAAGATTTGCCACTGCCAGTGAAGACAAAACCATCAAAATCTGGCAGCGAAATGGTACCCTTTCAACCACAATAGCCCTCGAACATCAGAGTTTTGGCTTGGCATTCAGTCCGGACGGCAAAACCCTAGCTTCGGCGAATTCAGATACAACCCTGAAAATTTGGGATGTAGACGGTCGTTTACAAACAACATTAGTCGGGCATGATTCCCGTGCCAGTACGGTTGCTTTTAGTCCGGACGGGCAAATATTAGTCTCGGGAGGCAACGATCGCTCTGTGAGATTGTGGAAATTACAACGAGAATTTTTGCAGGTTTTAGAGGCACATCAAGGTGAGGTGAACTCTCTCATGTTTTCCCCAGATGGTACTATTTTGGCTTCGGGCGGTGAAGAGGGTCGGGTGAAACTCTGGCGGTCTGATGGAAGCCTCATTCAATCCTTGCAGCCTCAAGATACTAAAATTGCTAGAGTTCGCTTTAGTCACGACAGTCAGATTCTTGCGGCTGGAGGTTGGGATGGAACTGTCTATTTTTGGCACAGAAACGCAAATGGTACCTTCGACACAGCCCCGACTCGCCGGCTTCGAGTTCACGAAGAACCCGCTCAAAACTTAGCTTTTAGCCCCAACGGTCAATTTTTGGCCACGAGCGGGGATGAAGTGAAATTATGGACAATTGATGGTACTCTCGTGCAAACCTTAACAGCTCACGATGACTCGATTACAGGAATTCGTTTTAGTGAGGATGGCTTGCTGTTAATTTCCACCAGTTGGGATAACTCGAGCGTTCTCTGGGAATTCGATCGCGATCGCCTCATCTTCAAACAAGCACTGTGGGGTCATCACGGTGAAGTTATGGATGGTAGTTTCAGTCCAAACAGTCAAATTGTGGCCACGGGCAGTGAGGATAATACGATTAAACTCTGGACGAGAGAGGGAAAATTAGTGCAAACTTTGGGAGAACAACCCCAGCAAATACAGAACAGCGATCGCGACAAACCGATACATTTGCAAACGTCTGGTCACGTCGATGCCGTTTACGCCATTCGTTTTAGTCCCGATGGTAAAATATTGGCTTCTGGGGGTCACGATCGCTCTGCGAAACTGTGGCAGTCTGACGGTTCTTTAATGATGACTTTGCAGGGACACAATGCGACGATTAATAGCTTAGATTTTCATCCTCAAGGGTCGCTTCTCGCCACGGCTGGTCAAGATGGTCGCATTGTCTTCTGGCAGTTAGACAAGGTAGGCGATTTAAACGTACTGTTGCAACGGGGTTGTGAATGGGTTCATTCTTATCTGGAAACAAATATCTCTCTTTCTCCTCACGATCGCCAAATGTGCAACCGCTTTATCAATGAGCAATGAACAATTATCAATGAACAATTATCAATTCGATCGCCTTGTGGTACGGGTTTATGAAAATGCTGACGAAATGGCGATCGCGGCGGCAAAATGGGCGAGAGACTATTTACGATCGCGTATTTCCCAACAAAATAAAGCCAGAACAATTTGGGCAACGGGGAGTTCGCAAATTAGCTTTTTAGAGACTTTAACAACTTTGCCAGAGATTGAGTGGAATAAAATAACAGGGCTGCATTTAGATGAATATTTGGGCATCGATCGCGAACATCCCGCTAGTTTTCGCCACTATTTACGCGATCGCTTTGTACAAAAAGTTCCTTTTGCGAACTTTCATTATATTGAAGGGGATAGCGAGCAACCTTTGGCAGAATGCGATCGCTATGCTCGACTTTTGCGTGAAGAGGCGATCGATTTATGTTGTTTGGGAGTAGGAGAAAATGGACACCTCGCTTTTAACGATCCCGGGGTTGCTGACTTTAACGATCCTTATTGGGTGAAATTAGTCAAATTAGATGCCAAAAATCGCCAACAGCAATGCGATCGCGGTGATTTTCCCAGTTTGGAGAAGGTTCCTATTTATGCTTTTTCTCTCACCCTTCCCGCCATTTTTACCGCGCAGCAATGCCTTTGTCTCGTTTCTGGGGCGCACAAAGCCGCAATTGTTGCCAGAATGCTAACGGGGGAAATTTCGACTGAATGTCCCGCTTCTGGATTGCGCGATCGCGCGAATGCTATCTTATTTTTAGATCGAGAAGCTGCTGCGCCTCTTCTATCGCTCTAACTTCCCGATTAACTATAGTTATATGCTTATTTAGACAAAAAAAAGAAGGGGAACCCCCTTTCTTGAAAAATTTGTTTTTTCGATTCAATAATCCTCGAACTATTCGCCCCCAACGGGAACGGGTTCGGCGATCTCTTCTGGCTGAGTTGTTTCCTCTACAGCCGTTGTTTCCTCTACAGCCGTTGTTTCCTCTACAGCCGTTGTTTCTTCTACAGCCGTTGTTTCCTCTACAGCCGTTGTTTCCT